>JAYUWD010000081.1:0-21184 GCA_043753735.1 Gemmatimonadaceae bacterium | reverse complement strand
GAAGCACGAGCGCGCGGACCCGCACACCGCTCGCCTTGAGCGCCGTGATCTCGTGTTCTGCTGCCATGCGCCCAAACGCGTAGAGCGTCGCGACCAGCACCGCCATCGGCATCGTCATGGCGATGGTGAATGGCAGCGACAGATAGAAAAACTGCCAGATCACCGACCAGGGAAGTCCCTTGCCGGCGAGGTTGGCGAGTTGGCGCGCCACGTATTGCAGCATGAGCAGCGACGTCAGCGCGGTCAGCGCGAACACGAGCGGACCGACGTGCTCACGCACCACGTAGCGGGTAATAAGCTTCACGACGTAAATTCCCCTGTGACCACCTGCATTATCAAGGGCGAGTCGACATTGTGTCCATCTGATGTGTCGATGCGTCCTCTGCCCATTCCCGTGTCCACCCGGCCTTCCGCGCCGCTGGTACCCCACTACCGGAGTTCGGTGCGCCGACAGTTGCGTTCCGCAATTCCGCGCCGCGCGATTCTTGTTCTTTTCGCGTGCCTGAGCGCCTTTTCGGCCCGATCCGTCGCTGCCCAGCTGCCGACATCACCGGAGGCCGTTCGACTGTCCCTGCCACAGGGCGGACGGCTACTTACTGATACGTTTGCGCTGCGTCGGCTTCCGATCTTCGGTCCATTCGGCACCGGCGCCGCCACTCGCGAAGATCCGGCTCGCGTCGCGGAACGTGCGGTGCGCGACGCCGAACGAACCAAGGAACGGTTGCTGCTCCGTCGCTGGACGATGGTGGTGCAGGCAGGGCTCATGCCACGCGTTGATTCGGTGGCGCTGGCCGCGGATCTCGCAGCCCGATTGGCCGCTGCTGCCGCGCGATCCGATTCAGGACCGCCACCGGGTGCGCTGGTGCCAGTCATTGGCCCAAAACGCGAAGGCGTGGACGTGTCCAGGAAGATCGGCAACGACATCTTTGGCGATGTTGGTGGACTCGGCATCAATCTCAGCGCACGCCTTGAGTCCAGGCTGCAGCGCACACGCAACGAACGGTGTACGGCCGCGCAGCTGACGACGATCGGTGCGAGTTGCTTCGGCACGTATCAGCCGTCGTTCGATTTTCAGTTCGATCTGCGCACCGGCGGTGTCATCGCTGAACGCGTGAACGTCAACGTCGACTATTCGTCGACCCGCGAATTTGATGCATCGAACAACATTTCAATCTTCTATCAGGGAAAAACTGACGAAGCGCTGCAGCGACTCGAGGTGGGTAATGTCACCTTTCAGCCACCGCCATCGCGCTTTTTGACCACTGGCATTCCCGCGGGCAACTACGGCATTCAGGCCCGTGGCCAAGTCGGCCCGATGCGCTTCACCACGATTTTTGCGCAACAGAAGGGTAACGTCTCCAAGGACAACGTCTTTACCGTCGGCGAACGCACGCAGCAGCAGGTCGAGCGTCCGATCGAAGACATTCAGGTCGAAACGCGCCGCTTCTTCTTTACGGTCGACCCGCGTCGCTTCAGCGGTTTCCCGAACATCGATCTGCTCAATCGCCAGCAGATGCAGCAGTTAGGAGCGCAGCTTCCTGATTCCATTCGGCCGACGCGACTGTACGTCTATCGCCAGCTCGTCGGCGCGGCGAACCAGAATCCGCGCGGACCGCAATTCGCCGTGCGGGGTGCCCGCAACGGCACGCGCCAGATCTACGAAGTGCTGCGCGAAAACATCGACTACTATGTCGATCCGTCGCAGTTATGGATCGCACTCGTCCGTCCGCTCAACATCAACAACGAACGTCTCGCAGTTGCATACGAAGTGACGGTGAACGGGCAGCCCGGTCGCAACATCAACACGGGCGGCACACCCGACGTCGAATTTACCGACGCCACACAGGTCGCCAATTTGCTCTGGGAGCCGGAGCTGCAGCCCAACAATCCTGAATATTTCTACCGCGAGATCAAGTCGGTGTATCGACTCGGCGGCGAAGATGTGCAGCGTCAGACGGTCACGTTGAAGTTGGTGACGGGAACGTCGGGCGATCAGGAAAAGCCCTTCGATCCCTCGCGTGGCGAAACGTACCTGCAACTGTTCGGACTCGCGCAGGCCACCAACTCGGGCACCTTCGACGTCGAGAATCGCGTCTGGCCGCGCCCCAACGATCCGAACTTTCTGGCCTCCAGTGGCGGACAACAAAAGCTGTTCCGCGACTATTTCATCTTTTATCCGTCGGTGCAGCCGTTCGCGCGGGCAGGACTCGCGCAGCCCCTCGCAAACCCGGCCAACGACACGCTCTACAGATATCCCAACGAGTATCTGTATTCGGCGCAGCGACCGCAGGCGATCTATCGGATGATCGCGCGCTATCAATCGGAGGGCGGCGGTAACACGGGCGCGATTCAGCTGAAGTCGTTGCAGGTACGTCCCAATTCGGAAAATGTATCGGTCGAAGGCCGACTGCTCGAGCGCGGTGTCGACTACAAGGTCGATTACGATCTGGGCACGATCATCTTCAGTCGTCCTGACACACTCTTCCCGCGACCGCGCCAGGTGAGTGTGCGCTACGAGGAGAATCCACTCTTCGCCGCCGCACCCACGTCGATCTTTGGATTGGCGACCCAATTTCCGCTCGAGAACGGACAACTTTCGTTTACTGCGATCTCGCAGCAGCAGCGGTCGGGACTCAATCGCCCACCACTCGGCTTCGAACCAATTGGATCGCTTGTTGCCGGCGTCACGGCGAACATGACGTGGGACGCGACGGCATTGCAACGCGGGCTTGCCAAGTTGCCATTCGCCGAGGGGGTATCGCGATCGCGCATCTCGATGCAGGGCGAGTTTGCGATGAGCAAGCCGCAACCCAATGCTGCCGGTCAGGCGTACATCGAATCGTTTGAAGGCGACGCGGGACTCAACATCCCACTCAGCGAATCGGCGTGGTATTTCAGTTCGCGCCCCACACTCGGAGCTCGGCTCGGATCGTTGGTTGGCGCGTCGGCGCTATCGCTCGATCGTGCGTCCACGATGGCGTTTCAGAACAACGGCATCGACACGGCATTCAATTTCATTCAGTACAACATCACGCAGATCGATCCTGCCGTGAAGTTGCGGGGTGGTGGGGTGCAACCCAATGAGCAGTTGCTCTGGTTGCAGCTCTATCCCTTGAAGACCGGCGGCATCTTCGATCAGGTGCCCTCCACCGGGAAGCGTCGGTTTGCGTGGACGGTGGGTGACAACAGCATGCTTGGTGTGACGCCAACAGGCCGACGGTGGCGTTCGATACGCACCGTGCTGAATCCGAGTGGCGCGGACCTCTCACGCATCGAGAATCTGGAATTCTTCGTGCTTGTGCAGGCGGGCCCCAATAACACGCGAAAGAATCCGACACTTGTCTTTGACTTTGGCGATATCAGCGAAAACAGCGTTGCATTCGCGCCAGAAACACTGACCGTCAATCCGTCGACCGGCACCGGCGTGGCGCCTGACAGCAGCTATCGGGGCAAGCGCCTTGTCGGATTCGATCGAGCCGATACCGAGCGCGATCTGTTTTCGCGCGCCTTCAACGCCGCCGAGAATGACAAAGGGTTGCCCGGCGACATTGCGGACACGATCGTCGTGGTCGACCGGACCAAAGGTAGCGTGAGCATCACCACGCAAAACAAGGTGACGCTCTGCTCGTCGTCGGTGAATGTCCAACAGATTCTGGGCGACAGTCGCGCCAACTGTGGTGTGCGCAACAATCGGCTCGACGAAGAAGACATCGATCTCGATGGCCGTTTGAACTTGCGCGACGCACAGACCGATCAGGAGCAGATCAAGCGATTCGCGGTCGATCTCAGCGACAAGCGGAACTGGACGCGTGTGGGTCGTTGCTATGTCGACTCTACGTCCACTCGAGGCGCGTTCAGTGCCGATTCGGTGTGCTGGGTGCAGCTGCGGCTGAACTGGCGCGCTCCGCTGGAAGAAGTGAACTCGCCGAACGATCGTCGCATTCGCGCGATGCGATTGACGATGGTGTCGGCAGCGCAGGTTCCAGACAGTGAGTTTACGCGCATTTCGTTTGCGCGCTTTCGTCTTGTTGGTGCGCCCTGGCTCAAGCGTGCCGATCGTCCGCTGTCGGGTGCGGCGGGCGACTCCGTTGGTGCCACGACGGGCTATGTCGTGGCATCGCTTGTGGGCACGCTCGATTCGACCGCTACGCTTCCATACAGCGCGCCGCCGGGTGTCGCCGAGTTGCCGGAGAACAAGCAGTCGGGTTACGAGAACACGACCGTGCAGGTCAATGAACATTCGTTGCGTTTGCAGGCCGGCGTTCCTGGGTTGACGTTCCGTCCGTTCGATCGCGCGGAGGCGTACTACCGCTTCCCCGAGGGGACCAAGTCGTTCATGGGGTACCGGGCGCTGCGCCTGTGGATGCGAGGCCGCGGCAACGGTTGGGGGCAAAATGGCGAATTGAACGGGTATGTGAAGATCGGACGCGACGAAAACAACTTTTACATGTACCGCACCAGCGTCGAAGCTGGGCCGTCGCAGGCGGCGTGGCTTCCGGAGGTGCGTGTCGATTTGACCAGGTTTCAGATGCTGCGCGCGCAGTTGGAAAGCAATTTCCTGACGGCGTCCAAGGATACGCTTTCGTGTACCGGTGCCGATCTCGAAATGATCAAGCGATCCGGATTGCCGCGTGGGATCACCGTGCGACGGTACGCCGTCTGTCAGGACGGGTACATCGTGTACAGCGCCGACCCCAGTGTGACGCCGCCCAATCTGGCCGGTGTGCAGGAGTTGGCTGTCGGCTTCATTCGTGTCGACAGCATTGCGCGCGGTGTGTCGGCGATCATGCCCAACGACTCCCTCGAACTGTGGATCGATGATGTGCGTCTGACGGACGTGGTCGACGATCTTGGTTTTGCGGGGGAGCTTGGGTTGGCGATGAACGCCGGTGATCTGGCGGATTTCCGACTGAATCTCAGTCGACGTGATCCCAATTTCCGACAACTTGGCGAGACACCATCCTTCCTCACGACCAACGGCGTGAGTCTTGGCACGACGATGCATCTGGAGCGGATGCTGCCGGCACGACTTGGCATTGTCTTGCCTCTGAACGTCGACTATTCGGGAACCGGCGTCCAGCAGCTGTTCATCAATCGATCCGATGTGCGGGCGAGTGGCATCAACGGACTGCGCAATCCGAACGATCGACGGGTGAGCTACTCGATGGCGCTGCGACGCGCGACGCCTTTGGGGAAAGGTTGGTATGCGCCGGTGGTGAACGGGCTTGCACTCAACGGCGCGTGGGCGAACGGTGAATCGCAGAGCGCATTTCAGACGGCCAAAAACAGCAACTATGTCGTCGGCGCAAGTTTGGTGATGGCGGACGATGCACGCGACGGGTCACTGCCGTGGGTCTTCGATCGGTTGCTTGGCTTTCTGCCCAGAACGCTTCAGGACCGGGATGCGGTGCGCGCATTCCGTGCGCAAAAATTCCGCTGGAAGCCGACACAGTTTCGTCTCACGAGCTCACTGGCGCGCAACACGAATTCGTCGACGTCATTCACGAAAGCAGCGGCCTCGCCGACGGATACGGGGCAAGTCGTGTTCGGCCTTTCGCACTTCTGGCAGAACAGTGCGCGCCTCGAGTTCCTGCCGGCAGCGGGTGTGTCGGCGAGCATGGATGCGCGTCAACTGCTCGACCTGCGCGACTATCGCGATCAGTCCGCGCGGGCCGACAGCGCTGATCGTGGACAGGCTGCCGCTGCGGAACGACTGCAGCTGTTGGGGAAGGATATCGGTCTCGAACGCGAACGTTCACTGACATCGGCGATCACGTTCGCGCCAAATGTGTCGCTCTGGTTCCGTCCGCAGTTGGATTTCACGTCGCGCTTCGATCTCAACAAGGATCCAAACGCGCGCTCGCTGCTGCGGGACGGGGACAGCACAGGTGCCTTCCGTTTGCCGAAGCGATTGGGTGCAGCCCAAACGTGGCGTACCGGAGCGATCTTCGATTTTGGTCGACTGATTCTGAATACGACGCCAGAGAAATCGTTGGTGCATCGGTTGGGGCGTTTTTTTGCGCCGGTCGAAGTGCGCTGGTCGCAGGGTCTCAATTCGAACTATGACAATACGGTATTTTCGCCGAGTGCCGGTTATCAGTTCGGGCTGGGAAATGTGAATGATTTCCGGGGTTTGAATTCACGACTTGCCACCTCGGCCGGGCGAGTGAAGCAGTTTTCCGCAGCCGGGTCGGTCAACTTGCCACTTGGCATCAACGTCGGTTCGCGCTTCGAGAACGGAACAACGGAGACGTGGACTCGTCGTTCGCTCGACGGCTTTCAGGCGCTGATCACGAGCGCGCAACAGACGTATCCGGACTATACCGTTCGTTGGAGCTGGCGTCCGCGAATCTTTCCCAAAATCTTGTCGCTCGTTTCGGTGAACGGCCGATACGTCGTGACGGAGCAGCAGACGGCCGTCCCCAATGAAACGGGGGGTATCGCAGACCGCAGTCGCTCATTCAATCGGAGTCGGCCGATCACAGGCTCCATCACGTGGGCGTTCCTCGGCGGTATCACGATGAACGGCACGTTGAATCGTGAGAAGCGCGAAGACACGCGCCCAGGGTCGATCACGATCGGCGACCGGAAGGTCGTGTCGTTCGATGTTGGTCGCTCCTTCAAGTTGCCCAAAAGCTGGAACACGCGCGGCGCACTCCGAACGCTGCTGTCGTATCAGTCGGAAGAGACCGAGTCGATCCTTGGTGGCCAGATAGGCACCCCGGCCGACGCGACGGCGACATCGACGGGAATAAATTCGACGCTGACCAATAACGGTCGACGTGCGTTCAATCTGAATGCGTCGACTGATGTGTCGGAGCTGGTGACGTTCAGCGTGACGGGTTCGCAGGTGCTGACCTTCGATCGCACGTACAATCGGCGCGTGTCGAACACCGTGTTCAGCGCCACGTTGAACCTCAAGTTCTTTGCGGGCGAGCTGCGATAGCGGGATCCGCCGACGCGAACCTAGGCCGTACCGGAGAAGTGCGGGACGAAAACGCGTGTCCTCGAGCAGTGCTCCGTGCACTGCCGTTCACGGTCTGCGCGCACCCCGCATGCATTCGATCACCGATGCATCGATTCGGTGATGCTGCGTTGGGGATGGTACGATAGTCTGCGTGCATGCCCACCACAGCCGAACGTCAGGCCCTTGCTTTCGTCGCCGCTCTCGCAATCGTGGGCGCAGGCGTTCGCGTGGCCGGCGCGCGGCGGTTTGCGCGGGAAGTAAATGGCGCCGTCGCTGTTGTGAACACCGACTCCGGAAGCCCTGCCGCACGCGCGCTCGCGGCCCAGATCGCGGCCGTGGACTCAGCGCGGGCGGCGTCTCCAGGGCGGTCGCGAAAGTCGGGTGCTTCGCGTCGATCCAACTCAAGCAAACGGAGCGGCCGGCCGACATCAGATGACAAGAGTAGGCAATCCAATCAACCCGACGATTGGTCAGAACGCCCGCAGTCACGCCGCTCGACCGTTCGTGAACGGTCGCCGCCGGTCTCGACCGACAATCCAGTTGATATCAACAACGCAAACGCGGCGGAGATCGAGCGGTTGCCACGCGTTGGCCCGGCGCTCGCGAAGCGGATCATCGCCTGGCGAAACAGCCACGGGCCATTCAGCACCGAAGAGGATCTCCGTCACGTGCCCGGCATCGGTGTCACAACGGCCGCACTCTTGGTCCCTCTGGTGACGTTTTCCTCTGGGTACCGTCCATTCCAAAGTGAGGCGCGACCGTCGCGCCGCTACCCAGATTTGCCTGCGATCTGACGATCTGTGAATCATATGGCCGCTCCCGCTGCATCCAGTACACCACGTGCCACCGACCGACTTGGCGATCTCCTCGTCCGTGAAGGGTTGCTGACCAAGGAGAACCTGGCGAAGGCGCTGCATGAGCAGGCGCAAACGCCTGGGCAGCGTCTTGGGCTGACCGTGGTGAAGATGGGGCTCGTACCCGAGACTGAAGTCGTCCGCATGCTGGCGCGCCAGTATCGCATGCCGGCGGTCGACTTGTCGCGCTTCGAAGTCGACACCCGCCTCCTCAAACTGATTCCGGCCGAACTCGCGTCCAAGCACACCGTCCTGCCGCTCAAGCGGGAAGGGCGCCAGCTCACCGTGGCCATTGCCGACCCGACCGTGATGGGGGTGGTCGACGATCTCAAATTCATCACGCGCTACGACATCATCCCGGTGCTCGCCGGTGAATATTCGATGCGGGCGGCGATTGAGAAGCACTACGAAGCAAATGAAATCCACATGCAGTCGTTGCTACAGGACATCGTAGCGGAAGAAGATGATGTGGAAGTGCTCGAATCGCAGGAAGACGCAGCCGTCGATGCCAGTGTGCTTGCGGCCCAAGTGGACGAAGCGCCAGTGGTGAAGCTGATCAATGCCATCCTGGTGGACGCAGTGCACAAGGGCGCGTCGGACATTCACTTCGAATGCTTTGAGCACGATCTGCGGGTGCGCTATCGCGTCGACGGGGCGCTGATGGAAGTGATGAAGCCGCCCCTCAAGATGCGCGCGGCACTCATCTCGCGCTTCAAGATCATGGCGTCACTCAACATCGCTGAACGTCGCGTGCCGCAGGACGGTCGTATCAAGCTGAAAGTCGGCAAGAAGGTGATCGACTTCCGCGTGTCGGTGCTGCCAACACTGTTCGGCGAAAAAGTCGTGCTCCGAATTCTGGACAAGGGCAACCTGACCCTCGAACTCGAGAAGTTTGGTATCGAGCCGCGTGCCGAACGCGAATTGATGGAAGCGATCTCGAACCCGTACGGCATGGTGCTCGTCACGGGGCCAACCGGTTCAGGCAAGACGACGACGCTGTATTCGGCACTCTCCAAGATCAACACCGGCGACACGAACATCATGACCGCCGAAGATCCCGTCGAGTACAACCTCTACGGCATCAACCAGGTGCAGGTACGCACGGAAATCGGCATGACTTTCGCCGCGGCGCTCAAGGCCTTTCTGCGCCAGGACCCCAACGTCATCATGGTCGGCGAAATTCGAGACCTTGAAACGGGCGGTATCGCGATCAAGGCCGCCCTCACGGGGCACATGGTCATGAGCACACTGCATACGAATTCGGCACCCGAAACGATCACGCGCTTGCTGGACATGGGACTCGAGCCGTTCAACGTGGCGTCGGCGCTGAATCTCATCCTCGCACAACGTCTGGTCCGTCGCATCTGCTCCAAGTGCAAGGTGAAATACACCCCGGACACCGCCGAACTGGCGGGCGCGAAAGTCGCACCAAGCACGACGCTGCGCGAACTGCGCTTCACCGAGGAAGCGCTGAGCGATGCAAAAGCCCGCGCCACGGCCGATGCACGTCCGTTTCTCGAGAAGCTGTCGCTCAGCACGACCATCGGTGAGTTGCCGTTCTTCAAAGGACACGGCTGCGATACCTGCGGCGGTACGGGACTCAAGGGTCGCCAAGGTCTATACGAAGTCATGTTCATGACACAGACCATGAAGAAGCTCGTCATGCAGAACGTCGATGTGCAGGTGCTCCGCGACTCGGCAATTACCGAAGGGATGCTGTCGCTGCGAATGGACGGCTGGCTCAAGGTGCTCAAAGGGCTCACGACCCTCGATCAGGTGATCCGTGAAACAGCAGCGTAGCACCGTGTGACAGTGCGTTTCGGTACCGTCACACGCTCGTCCTCAGTCGTATCACTCTGCAGTCCCGCTGCTGCAATACTCCCGCATCCATGACCGCTCCCAGCCAGACGCCTGTTTCCCTTCGGACACTCCTCGACGAGATGATCGCCAAGGAAGCGTCGGACCTCCACATCTCGGCGGGGGACCGACCCAAGTTGCGCGTCGATGGCGACATCGTGAACTCAAGCGTCGAGCATGTGCTCACGCCGCGCGACACGCTGCAGTTGGCGTATTCGGTGCTCACGGAAAACCAGAAGAAGCGTTTCGAAATGGAGGACGAGCTCGACTTCTCCTTCGGTATTGCAAATCTGTCGCGCTTTCGTGGCAACGTGTTCAAGCAGCGTGGCTGCGTGAGCATGGTCATCCGCCAGATTCCGTTTCATATCAAGACCTTTGCCGACCTGAATCTCGCGCCCGTGATCGCCAGCTTTGCGGAGCGGCCGCGCGGACTGGTGCTGGTCACAGGGCCGACCGGCTCCGGCAAGAGCACGACACTCGCGGCGCTGATCGACAAGATCAACACCGAGCGTCGCGGCCACATCATCACGGTTGAAGATCCGATCGAATTCATTCATCGCCATCGCAACTGCATCATCAACCAGCGCGAAGTCGGCGCGGACACCAAAAGCTTCGCGTCCGCACTCAAGTACGCGCTGCGAGAAGATCCCGATGTGATTCTCATTGGTGAAATGCGCGACCTTGAAACGATTCAGGCCGCGCTGACCATCGCCGAAACCGGCCACCTGGTGTTTGCTACACTGCACACGAACAGTGCGGCCGAAGCGATCAATCGCATCATCGACGTCTTCCCCAGTCATCAACAAAGTCAGGTGCGCGCGCAACTGGCGTTCGTGCTCGAAGGGATCATCACGCAGGTGCTGTTGCCCAAGGTGGCGGGGAAGGGGCGCGCGATGGCGTGCGAAATTCTCGTCGTCACGCCGGCCATCCGCGCCCTCGTGCGCGACGACAAGGTGCACCAGATCTACTCGTCGATGCAGTCGGGGAAGAAGTGGGGCATGCAGACGCTCAACGATGCGCTCTATCAGCTGTACGTCACGCGCATGGTCAGCGCGGATGAATGCGTGCGCGCGTCGGGCGATCCGAACGAGTTCCTGCGCATGATCGGCAAGGGGCCGGACGGCGAGGGCAGTGCCAGCGGCTCGGCGCCACAACAACGCACCGGAGATCGTCCAGTGGTTGGAGGCGTCCGCCGATGAGTTCTTTGCAACACCCGGTCATCCGTTGTCGCACGCGTTCAGTTGAACGCCGCATCGCACCCCAGGAGTAACGCATGCCTACGTTCACGTATACCGCCCGCAACCCCAACGGCGAACTCAAATCGGCCTCGATCGACGCGCCATCACGCGATGATGTCGTCAATCAGTTACGTCGTCAACGCCTCACCATCATCAAGGTCGATGAAGAGAAGGTGCGCGCCAAGAAATCCGGTGGCGGCATCAGCATGCGCGACATCGTCATCTTCACGCGCCAATTCTCGACGATGATCAACGCCGGCTTGCCGCTGGTGCAGGCGCTCGACATTCTTGCCAAACAAAGCGAGAACAAGGCGCTCGCCGCCGTCGTGCGCGACGTGGTGTTCGACGTCGAGTCGGGTAACACGGTCGCCGATGCGATGCGCAAACATCCGAAAGCGTTCTCGGATCTGTATACGAACATGGTCGCGGCCGGCGAGGCGGGCGGTATTCTCGATACCATCCTCAATCGCCTGGCGATCTTCATGGAAAAAAACGACGCCCTCGTTCGCAAAGTGAAGGGCGCCATGATCTACCCCACCGTGATCATGTGCGTGGCCGGCTTGTGCGTCGTCATCCTGCTCTGGAAGGTCATCCCTGTCTTTGCCAGCATGTTCGGCAGTGTGGGTATGGAACTGCCCTTGCCGACGCAGATCGTCATCGCGGCGTCAAATTTTCTGAATGCCTACTGGTACCTGTTGATCGCGGGCGCTGCCGCTCTGGGCTTCACGATCAAGAAGTACTACAGCACACCCAACGGACAGTTGGTGATCGATCGGTTGATGCTGCACACGCCGGTATTGGGTGATGTGCTCCGCAAGTCGGCCGTATCGCGCTTCACGCGCACGTTAGGTACGCTGATCTCCTCCGGCGTCAGCATTCTCGATGGCCTCGAAATCACCGCCCGTACTTCGGGCAACCGCGTGGTGCAGGACGCCATCATGGGATCACGCGCCAGCATCGCCGGTGGTGAAACGATTGCCGCCCCGTTGCAGAAGAGCAAAGTCTTCCCGCCGATGGTGATCAGCATGATTGCCGTCGGCGAACAGACCGGTGGACTAGATGAGATGCTCACCAAGATCGCCGATTTTTACGATGACGAAGTGGACGCGGCGGTGAGTGCCTTGCTGTCGCTGCTGGAGCCGATCATGATCGTGTTTTTGGGTGTCGTGGTTGGCGGCATGGTGGTGGCGATGTACCTGCCGATCTTCGACATGGTGAATGCGGTGAAGTAGCGACGCGTATATCCGAAACTGAAACAACAACAGCTGTTGTCGGCTTGGACAGCCGCTCGTAAATCGACCGTGGAGTCTCTCGTAATTTGTAGAGAAGTCGTTCGTAGTATTCCGTGAGCCGCTGATCTTGGTATGCTTGCGGAGGGAATAACCACAGAGTTTCATCGGGAGGGCGGTGGCGACCGGTACAGTCGCGCCGCCCTTCTCGCATTTCCGCTCACCTTTAGGTTTCGCAGCGCGCGGACTGACGCGGTGTAGGCGCTACGCCTTACCGCGAGCTCCACCCTTTGAACGTTCGGAATCCGCGCCCGCTGGATACGACAACCCATGTGCGCCGATCTGCGCCGGCACGGCAAGTCGGTGGCCCTCACCAGGCGCCGTACTGCGGATGTGCAGGACCTGAACGTCAAGGGACACCAGCACGTCCGCGATCAGCCGGCGGTGACAGCGCCACCAGAGGACCTCCGCGCACATCACGGCCGTGCGGAGCGCGGAGGCGAGCATAAGCAGCGCAAACAATCCTTCGGCGAACTCCTCGGTCGCCATGTGATCGGCATAACCACGAAACGACGGGTGGCGCCAACCCGTATTGGGCGATCCCTCGACCGGCCGGCGTCGACCACCGAGCGCAGGGATGGGCACGTAGGCGAGACCGTGAGACTCCAAAGTGGCCCTGAGCGCCTCCTGCCCGAACTGCGGGAGGCGACGTGATCCAGCGTGGCGACGGACGTCGGCCACGGCCTCAATGCGATGCGCCGTGAGGACGGTTAGAAACTCAGCAGTGGTGCGGGTCGAGTGCCCGACCGTCCAGACGGTGAGCGGCGCCTCGTGCCCTAAACTTGCTGACGACATGCTGAGGACACTCAGGTAGGGGGTGCGGAGCGTCGACTACGCTGGCGGCAGCCGTTTCAAATCGTCGCGATCCTTCTTTCGCCCGCTCGCCCTCTTGTTGGCGCGGAGCGACGCCAAACCGATGACGGCCAACCGTTCGCCCGCGATGTCGACGTAGACCGCATCGGCCTGGGCCTGCTCGAAATCGACGCCCGAAATGCTCGCGAGCAGATCGATACGCGTCGGCGGCGCGCCAAATGCCGTTACCGCGTCTGCGGTTGCGAGGTGGTTCGCGTCTATCAGATACTCCGGGGCGCCGAACTTCCTGATGGCTGCAACCAGACGTTGCACATTTTCGAGCGTGCGGCGATAAAAGAAATCGATGTCGGACGTCGCGCGCACGTGCCCGTACATGCCGACAGCGTAACCGCCCACCAGGAGATACTCCACGCCGCTCTCGTTGAGGGCGCGAATGAAGTCGCGGAAGTCGTCCGGAAAAGCCGAGTCGCCCAGGTCGTTCTTCCGTGCTTCGCTTGCCGGTGTCATAGCGAGTGGCGAGAGATCGCAGGCCGCTTTACTACCGCCTGCTCGACATCTGCTCGTACCAGCTGCTGGCGGTGGGCCGTCTGGAGGTTGACGGCGAGACGCGAGGCTTGCGCGACCGCTAGGAGCCGTGCTGCGTATGACGCCGGAGCCTGCGGTGCAGCTTGCCCACTCAACGTCGTCTGCGCTCCCACCCAAGTGCTCCGCCGGCGCGCAGCTCGCTCGGCGCGGGCCACTTCCTCGCTAACCATCGAGCCGGTGCCGGCGATCGTTAACGGCACGTCCACCAACTGCAGGAGGCGAAGCGCGGTTTCGAGCGACACGTGCGAACGGCGCCCCTGCTCAAATTCGCTAACTAAACGCGGGCTCACCCCCCCCTGCTCGGCAAGCGCTACAACGGAGAGGCCACGTGCTTTCCGGGCGGCGCGCAAGGCGATGGCCAAGTCCGAGACCAGTGAGGATTTGGTGTGCATAAAGGGATGATATCGCCGCACTGCCAATAATTCAATCCCTTTATGTACGGTTCGAGTTTTGCAGGCCGCGCCGCTTGGCTCCGGAAACGTGAGTGTACCTAATTAGCGTGTTGCGAAAGAGAGCTCCCCCAACCAATTCCGCGCCGTCAGAGCCGACCGCATTGAGCCACCAACCCCACTCCATGAGCCCTGGCGAGTTCACATACGACCTTCCAGCGAAACGCAAACCGTCGGTCGTGCATTCGGGACCGTGCCACGCTCAAGAAAAACTTCCGTGAAAAATTCGAGGAGCTGGATCGCGGCCGCCTGACCGACGGCGAATTTTCGCGACTGTTCGATGAAATCATCACAGCAGACGTCTTCGCCGCCGCCCGGACACTAGGCGAGCGCAATGCGTTTACGCGCGACGACGGCACGCCGCTCAACTACACCCTGGTCGACCGGCTCTACATTTCCATTGACCGCATCATGATCCTCTTCCGCTTCACCACGCAGCGCCCTGTGCGAGCGGCACCAGCCCGGGCGTCGCATCAGCGCGTGTCGTCGTGGACCGGTCGAGCTGTGGTGTCGAGCGCCACGGACACGCCTCTCCCGCGTGCCGCCTCGGCGAACCACCCATCGTACGCGCGTGTCGGAAACACGGCTCGTGGCCCGGCCCGGCTGCCGCCTAGATGCACAGCGGCGGTTGGCGCCGGTTAGCCCATATCGCGCGCACACACATCGCCAGGGTCTCCTCGCCATCGAGAAGCACCGCTAGCCGGTCAATCATTGTACGGGTGCCATTTGCCACCCGTGTAAACCGCCCTACCTGCGCTCGAACGCAGGTGGGGCGTTTTTTTTGCTCCGTGGCGCGGAGCGTGGCGATCAGGGCCACGAATGAACGCGCGTCGTGATGTCAAGCTGCCAGGAGGATCGCTCGCAGACTCGTGTCCCTCGCTAAGGCGACGGACGCCACTTCTCATACGGGATCTCTCAAATGCTCATGCCTTACTGCACGTCGGCGCCGAACCACACGCCGGACCAACGTCCTTCCGATCTTCATGCGACACGAGGCGATCAGGGGGTCAACAATCGACTGACCTGGTCGGCAGCCTCACCGGCGTTGCCAACTTACCGGGTGCCGTGGGCCGGCCTCACGTCGCCGCTCCTGCTCGTTCTGTTCGCCATCGGGGTGGCTCTCGTCGCATGGAGCGCTCGGCCGTCACACTGACCTCATCACAGCGATGATCTTCCTCATCGTCCTTAATTTCGACCGCGCCATTCGCGTCAAGGGCGTGGAAAGCCAAATGGTGCCCCAGCGCTCGGCGCGTGCGCGCGGGGAAGCTGTTCGATCTGCATCACTGTGAGTCCCACCGCGAACGCGCACCGCGCAAACTCTCGAGGAAGGCGGAGCACTGAGGCACGGAGCCAGCGTCGCCCTCCGTCGCTCAAGATGCAAGCAGAGCACCACTGAAGCCGAGTGCGGTCACAAAAACAGGTGTGCCAATCGTTCACCGATTCTGGTGACCACATGCGGCGGGCGGAACTAGCAGAGCAACGTGCAGTTCAATTCAAGCGAAGTTGTGACGCATCGAGCTCAAGTTGTAACGCAACTTCTCGCACAACGTGCACGAATTTACGACAGAGCATCCAAACCGACACGTGGGTCGACCGATTGCGGCGGTCAGCTGCCTGATCTGCCCTCTCTCGCCGCTCCCACCAATACGAATGCCATGACGCAGGGTGTGGCATTGCGATTGCGCCACGCGTGTCGGGTACCGTTCTGCACCACGCAGTCGCCCTGCTTGAGACCCACGGTCGCACCGTCGTCGAGCTCCAGTGTGATCTCACCAGAGATGACTACACCATAGTCAACCGACTCTGTCGTATGCATCCCGGAGTCTTGGAGTTCCATTGCCTCGGCGAGACCTGGTGCCTTGGCCAGGTATTCGCGGCGAAACGCCTCTTGGTCGAAAGCGCGAGAGCTGGCACCCGGAAACTGAACGATGCGAAAGCGTGTGCCGCCGGGTCCGGGCACGAACGATCTCATGGTTGTTGTGAGGTCGACAGGCGCAATTGGCAATGTGGGAATCATGTCGGTCGCCCACACCTCCACCGATGCGAGCCCCGGAAGTGTTTCGGTGGTGACGACGCGCGGCGCGACACCGTCCTGTACGAAGATTGCCTTTCCGGCGCGGTTCCTCCCTGTCACAACCCGGCGCAACTTTTTGATCGATTCGCTTCGTTCCAGTGAGACGCCGAGCGAACGCGCGCATGCGGCCAAGGTTGCCACTACACCTGCGGCTAGGAAGCTTCGACGCGTTCGTGTTTGCATTTGACGCTCCATGACGAGTGCACACGTGAGGCTACGAGACGTACACGTTCATAGTCGCGGGCGTTCAGCAAGGCCGCCGTTACCAGGAAGCTCGTGGGCCACGGTCTTTTCATACAGTCCGCGAGGTCAAGGGCAAGTGAAAGCTTCTAGCAAAACCCCAGTTTTTGTAGGTTGGGGACTCGACTGCTTGTTCAAGATGCGTTACGGGACCGAATCGTGCCGCTGCAGCAATGCTGCCTGACTCCCCGGCCGATGGCGTGTCGACCGCCGTGCTTGGGGGACTGCCATGACAGTTCCCCGGGTGGACACGCCAGGCGATTCGCGCACCGCACGTGAGAACGCGGCGTACGGAAAGCCGTCGCCTCTCCAATGTGGATCCCATACACTGCGCCGCCGAGACGAGGTTGCTGCATGGCATGACGGCGTACCAACTGGGCGTTCGAGTGATTGGCACAACACGCGCCCACGTGGATCACGCAGGGGCTCCGTGACCCAGGGCAGGCGGTCAAGGCAGCCGCGATGCGGGCGCGGCAATCACCGAGACCTTGCAGTCATGTGTCTCTAAAACGCCGCACCGTTTATGTGCCATTCGATCACCATCGCATCCCATCCACGTTCTACCGAGCCTCATACAACGCTTACGCTACGCTCTAAACAGCGTGCGCATGCGCCGGGATCTACTCAGTATCGTGAACGCACTGCCGATACAGTTCGAGAGAATGTTGATACAGCGTAAGAGCGTACACATCCGAAACTGAAACCACAACAGCGCGCGACCGGGACGGCCTGCGCTCGCGCGCTGTCGTCCGAGAAGTCACCGCGAAAGTTCGCAGCGGGAAGCTTCCCGGCGCGGCCTCGTTACTGGACTACAAGCACCGAATTCGCGGAGCCTTCAAGTTTTACAGCCAGGATCTCATCAACAACTTGTTCATGCACCCGTACACCAAAATCGATTTCGTTGAGCGCGACCTGAAAGTGTCGCGGTTGACGGCGGGTTTATCGAAAAAGTAAAAGTGGCCCGGTCCAACTACTACATCAATGTGGCGTTGAATTCGATCTTGACGAGGACCGGCGAATGACGTTGGGCGATGGCTTGCAGCCGAGCATGAACACGTCGACGTCGCTGTCCGTGCGTGCCGTTGCACGTGCCAAGGAGCCAGATACGAACGGCGTCCACGCCGTGGACGGTGAGCAAGGCATCGCGCACGAGCCACGATGGTGGGGGTAAGCCGGTTCGCTGGAAGAACTGGTTCGCCTGGGGTGGATCGAAGGCGTCAGCGCGGTAGCCGCTCGAACAATTTGGCCCATTCACGCTCGACATCGCGAGCGCGAAACGGATCGGCCGGAAAGTGTCCCGCCACGGGCCACAGTTTCCTGCGCGCTTCGCGCCCTCGTTCGCGCAGGGCGTTCATCAGCTTGTACGATTGGGTGACCGGCACCCGCACGTCGCCGCTGTTGAAGAGCAGCAGCAGTGGGGTGCGGATATTGTCGACATAAGTCATTGGCGACTGTTCCTCCATGAGCGCCAGATCCTTTGGAAAGGTCAGCGGCTCGCGTAGGCGCGCAGGTAGCGACAGAGGTCATTCAGGTTGTGGTCATCGACGAGGTTGGTAGCGGGCGAAAGGCGCGGTCCGCGCTGGCAGTCAGGGGAAATGCGGCAGAGCGCGATTGGTACGCCCTCCGGTCGTGCGCTGCCGTGTGAGATCCAGCATCGACCTTGACCGAAAGCGCTTAGCTAGTAGACTCAGCTAATCACTCGATCGGCTGAAGCGAAATGGTTCAGGAGAAGACGTGAAAACCGTCACCGTTCACAAGGCAAAGACGACGCTCTCGCAGCTCATCGCTGATGTCGAAGCGGGCGAGGACGTGGTGATCACGCGAGGAAAACAGCCTGCAGTGCGCCTGGTGTCGGCCCATGTACCGTCGCCCAAGCGTGAATTCGGCGCACTCGCTGGCAAAGTCTCCGTGACTGCCGCGTTTTTTGAGCCGCTGACGGACGACGAATTGACCCCGTGGGAGCGGTGAGGAGATGCGCGTGTTGCTGAACACCCACGCGCTGCGCTGGTGACTTGCTGGCGACACGAACCTCTCCGTGATTGCGCGTCGAACCATTGCCGATTCAGCGAATGAGATCTTTGTGAGCGCCGCTTCCGCATGGGAAGTCGCCACGAAATTTCGCATTGGAAAACTGCCTGGTGCCGGCCCACTCGGCGTCGATTTCGCGCGCGAAGTGCGCCAGCAGGGTTTTGTCGCGTTACCGATCTCGATCGAGCACGCACAAGTTGCCGGGGCGCTTGTGGGCGAGCATCGGGATCCCCTCGACCGCATGCTCCTCGCGCAGGCGCGAGGAGAAAAGATGGCACTGGTCTCGAATGATGCGGTGTTCGACGCATTCGACGTGCAGCGCATCTGGTAGGCGCATCGGGCCGTTGGCAGTTGCCGGTTCCTGCGCCAAACTGCCAAAGCATCCGAAGCACGTGGGCACGGGGTTCACGTTGATTCGGGCTCACGCGCTGGCCGCGATAGCGAATCACGCGCTGGGCATACCGCATGCCGTGCGCGACGAGCTTGCCGAAGCGGAGCGATTGCTCGCCACTCGCGAGGGCTACGCATTCCTTTCGCTGGTCGACGCGAGCTAAGGGCTGGCGGCTTACGATCGTGCTCGCGCTCACGCACTGGCCGGACACACCGATGTCGCCATGAAGCATCTCACGTACGCGGCGCACGTCGGGTGGAACGATCATCCGCAACTGCTGAACGCGCCCGAATTCCGGCGAATGGGCGAACTCGACGCGTTCCAGCAATTGCTCGTCGTCTCCTCGCGCCGACTGCGCGCCGTACGCGTGGCGGCTCGTGCCATTGGACGTGACCCCGAAAAATTGAAGGCTCTCGCCGCAACCGGTCAATTGAAGCGACCACTCGCGTACGACGAACATCTCATTGAATGACCTCGCGACACTGCTCGCGTCGCACTTTGGCGTCGACGTGTCCCGCCGTCACGTTCCGAGCGCATCGGTGTCGAATGTGGTGGTCCAAACATTGCTCCCGGACGCGGGAGATTAGCAGCGCGTTGCGTAACGCGCGCGCCGCTCGCCTTCGCAACCGACCGCAGCCACACCGGAGAAGGACATGCAACCCCCGGACAATTTCGAATTATCCCGACGAAACTTTCTCGTGATGGGCGCTACGGCTGCGGCTGCGTCGCAATTGGTGTCGTGCACATCAGCATCGGCCGCCTCTGCGGAATCCGATCCGTCGCTCGCAGGTAGTTCACTGCAGGCGGCTGGTTCGTTGCAGGTGAATGGAAAGATGTATCCGTTGCCAACGGATACGCGCACGACCCTGCTTGACGCGCTGCGGGAGAAGTATCGTCTCACCGGCACCAAGAAGGGGTGTGATCACGGCCAATGTGGCGCTTGCACTGTACTCGTCAACGATCGGCGCATCAACTCGTGTCTGTCGCTGGCGATCATGCATGAGGGCGACAAGATCACCACAATCGAAGGGTTGGGTACGCCTGAAAAGATGCATGCCATGCAGGCTTCATTCGTGAAGCATGATGGTTATCAGTGCGGCTACTGCACGCCGGGCCAGATCTGTTCTGCGGTGGCTGTTCTCAACGAGATCAAGGCAAACATTCCTAGCCATGTCACAAACGATCTGATGACGAAAGTGCAATTCTCATCGATCGAACTTCGCGAGCGCATGAGCGGCAACATCTGTCGGTGCGCGGCCTATTCCAACATTGTGGAAGCGATCACTGAAGTCGCCGAGGGGGGCGCATGAAACCGTTCACATATGAGCGCCCTCGAACGGCTGCGGATGCAGCGGCTGCGGCGGCGCGCAACGCGGGCGCAAAGTTCATCGCCGGGGGCACCAACCTGCTCGACCTCATGAAGCATGAAATCGAAACACCGGCACATCTCATTGATGTCAACGGACTCGGGCTCGACAAAATAGAA
The DNA here is from genome assembly GCA_043753735.1 of Gemmatimonadaceae bacterium. GTDB lineage: Bacteria > Gemmatimonadota > Gemmatimonadetes > Gemmatimonadales > Gemmatimonadaceae > Gemmatimonas. Next base: position 913 of record JAYUWD010000081.1, on the reverse strand, counting down.
AGCACCCCGGAGGGCGGACTTCGTATTGGCGCACTCGTGCGCAATACCGAACTTGCCGCGCATGAGAACGTCAGGCGCGATTATGCGCTGTTGTCGCGCGCACTTCTTTCGGGCGCGTCTGGACAGCTTCGCAACAAGGCGACGACGGCGGGCAATCTGCTGCAGCGCACACGCTGTCCCTACTTCTACGACACCAATCTGCCGTGCAACAAGCGTATGCCGGGGAGCGGCTGCAGTGCCATCGGCGGTTACAGTCGACAGCTGGCGGTGGTGGGGGTGAGCAGTGCCTGCATTGCCACGAATCCGAGCGACATGGCGGTCGCGATGCGCGGGCTCGACGCCACCGTTGAAACGGTGCAGGCGAATGGGAACGCGCGCCAACTCCCCATTGCCGACTTTCATTTACTGCCGGGCGAGACGCCGCACATCGAAACTATGCTGAAGCCGGGTGAGTTCGTCACCAGTGTTACGCTGCCCAAGCCTGTGGGCGGTACACAGGTGTATCACAAGGTGCGCGATCGATCGTCGTACGCGTTTGCACTCGTTTCGGTGGGGCTGATCTTGCAACGCGATGGCACAGGCCGTGTCGTCGTCGGCGGAGTGGCGCACAAACCATGGCGCGTGGAAGCCGCGGAAAACGAGCTGCCGCGTGGTGCGAAGGCTGTCGCAAATCGTTTGCTGGCTGGCGCAAAACCTACTGAGCAGAATTCCTTCAAACTCAAATTGGTGGAGCGCGCACTGGGTGCCGCCATCGCCGACGCCAAGGGATCGCGATCATGAGATTCGATACGCCCGCCACCATCAATCCGATCGATCAGCTGAAAGTGGTTGGGAAAGCCACCGATCGCATCGACGGAAAGTTGAAAACCACAGGCTCTGCACCGTATGCCTACGAGCGTCATGATGTCGCGCC
>JAYUWD010000080.1:0-7033 GCA_043753735.1 Gemmatimonadaceae bacterium | reverse complement strand
ACGGTCGCATCCTGCCGCAGTCGGTTATCGATCTGCCACCGCTCGGCACATTGAACATTCATGGCTCGGTGTTGCCGCTGCTGCGCGGCGCGGCGCCGTTGCAGGCCGCAATTTTGCAGGGATTCACGGAGACCGGGATCACGGTCATGCAGATGGTGCTGGCGCTCGATGCCGGCCCGATGTTGCATGTCTTGCGCACGCCGATCTCCCCCGACGAAACCTACGGCGATCTGCATGATCGTCTTTCGGAACTGGGCGCACTCGGTATTGTGCAAGCGCTCGCGATGATCGAAGCCGGTGTGGCGCAGCCGATTGCACAGGACGACGCCCTGTCCACTTATGCACCCAAGATCGACCGCGAAATGGGGCGCATCGATTTCAGCGCGACCGCCGAGCAGGTTTCCCGTGTAACGCGCGCGTTCGACCCGCGTCCCGGTGCTTTTGCGTTTCTGCGCGGCGCTGAAGTCAAACTGCTCAGCGCGCGTCTCGTTGACGACGGTTCCGATGACGCGCTCGACCAAGCCATGCGTTCCTCCCCGGCCGGCACGGTGCGCTCCGTCGATTCAAGCGGCATGCTGGTGCGCTGCGGCGTCGGTGCGGTGCTCTTCTCCGAGGTCAAGCCGAGTGGCAAGCCGAGCATGGCGCCGGAAGCCTGGGCGCGCGGGCGTGGTGTGGCGGTTGGAGATCAGTTCGGAGCGTAGTGGCACACGCTCTTGCATGTCGCGACTATCTTTCGACCATGAGGCCAGTCGAAGGGACAGAGAAGATCGTGCGCGCCAAACGAGTGGCCCCCGCAAGCGGGAGTGGCAACACCGTCGGGGGAGTTACCGAAGCTCGTACAGCCGCTGCTTTGGCGCTCGCCGACTTGCGGGCCGGATCCTTGCTCGATGCCGCGTTTGAGCGCCGAGTTGGCCCGCTCGACGCACGCGATCGCAGATGGGTGCAGGAGCTCATCTGGGGCATGCTTCGTCGTCGCGGGTGGCTCGACGCCATGCTTGGCGCGCGCGTGCGGGGCGGTATCGCCAAGCTCGATCCCGACGTAGCCGATCTGCTCCGCCTTGGCGCCTATCAGCTGATCGCCATGGGAAGCGTCCCCGCCTACGCTGCGATCGCCCAGACTGTCGAGCTGACGAAGCGCCGCCACGGCATCGGAGCCAGCAAACTCGCCAACGCCGTGCTCCGGCGGGTCGACCGGGAGCGCGACGCCCTCGAGCCGCCGACCCCGACCGACCCGATCGAAGCACTGGCGCAACAGTATTCGCATCCACGCTGGGTTGTTGCCCGCTGGATCGAGCGCTGGGGCGTGGTCGATGTCGAACGACTGCTTGCCGCAAACAACCAAGAAGCCACGATCACCGTGCGCCCCTTCGGTGTCGTTCGCGAACAGCTTGAAGCGATGCTGGAAGGCGCGGGCGTCACCACACGCGACGTGCCGTTGCTGCGTGACTCGCTACTGCTTGGACCTGGGGTCGCGCTCACAGAACTCGGCGCGTTCAAGCAGGGATTGTTGTTTGTGCAGGACCCCGCTGCGACCCTCGTAACACAGTATGCCGCCGTACCTGCCGGTGCCGTCGTTGCCGATCTGTGCGCCGCGCCCGGTGGCAAGGCAATCGAACTTTCGCGCAGTGCGTCGCTCGTGATTGCCGCCGATCGGAGCCGCGCACGCGTCGACAAGATGTTGCTCGGACTGGGCCGCATCGATGCCACGAATGTCGCCGCAGTCGTTGCCGACGCGCACTTTCCTGCGATCGAGCCGGTCGACGCGGTGCTTGTCGACGTGCCCTGCACTGGCACGGGTACCTTCAGGCGTCACCCGGACGCTCGCTGGCGGTTGCGCATGTCCGACTTCGCCGTGCTTGGGGCGACTCAAAAGCAGATCCTTCGCGCCGCGGCGCAGATCGTGAAGCCCGGCGGGCTTCTGATCTACAGCACCTGCTCGCTCGAATTGGAAGAGAACGACGATCAGATCGAATCGTTTCTCAACGACAACAAGGACTTCTCACTCGAAGCGCCGCTCGAAGGGACGGTGCCCGGGCATGTACTCGACAACGGCATGCTGCGCGTGCTACCGCAACATACCGGAACCGATGGTGCGTTCGCCGCGCGGATGCGTCGAGCGCCGTGATGATGGCGAAGCAGTCGGGAGCTCACGCGACACTCAAAACATGGCTTGTCCGGGCAACGATCGTGATCGTCGTCGGACTCGCAGTCGGTGCAACTGGTGGCGTCGTTGCCGTGCGCACCTTCGAACCCGGTCGTGCCAATCAGCCGGATTCACTGCGAGTGATGCTCGACAGCATCGCCAAAGGCATACCGACAACGAAGGTCAGCGACGCCCGTACGGAGCAGCGCGCCACGGACAGCAGTGCCGCCGCTGATCGTGAACAGCGGTTCGTCGACAGCGTCGAGAATGCAAAGCTGCCCGCGACAGTCCCCGATGTGATCGGACTCGAAGAAGGTGTCGCCCGCACCCGAATCGCCGAGGCGCGTTTGTTGGTGGGTGTCGTGCAGCTGGAAGACTCACGCACGGCGGCCGGCACCGTCATTCGCACGCAACCGGCGGCGGGTGAAGCGCTCAAAGCCAACGCGTCCGTTGATTTTGTGCTCAGCAACGGCCGGATTCCCCCCGACAACGCTGCGCACTTCGCATCGCAACCCGTGGCTGTACCCGCGGGTGCATTCACGTTCCTGCCTTCGCCGTCGCCATGACCGTTCGCATCGCCCCGTCAGTCCTTGCCGCGGACTTCCGGCATCTCGGTGACGATATCGCACTGTGTGAAGCCGGCGGTGCCGACTGGATTCATGTCGACATCATGGACGGACGGTTCGTGCCCAGTCTGTCGTTCGGATCGAAAGTCATCGATGCCGTGAAGCGCTCTACCGCGCTGACGATCGACGTGCATTTGATGGTCGTCGAACCGGAACGCTACTTCGACGAATGTGCGAAGGCCGGCGCCGACGTGCTCACCATTCATGCCGAAGCGGCGCCGCACCTCGATCGCCAGCTCATGCGCATCAAGGAGCTGGGTTGCAAAGCGGGTGTCGCGCTCAATCCGGGCACGCCGCTGACCGTGATCGAAGAAGTCGCACATCTCCTCGACCTGCTGTTGATCATGAGCGTCAATCCGGGCTTCGGGGGACAGAAGTTCATCGAGTATTCCGTCGACAAGATCGCGCGCGCACGGTGGCTGCTGGATCAGGCTGACAGCGGCGCGGCGCTTGAAGTTGACGGTGGCATTTCGCGCGATACGATTGCGCGCTGTTTTGCCGCGGGCGCCGATACGTTTGTCGCTGGCAACGCAATTTTTTCTGCGACCGATCCCAAGGGAGAGATCAGCGTGTTGCGTGATCTGTGCATGGAAACGGCATGACCGCCAAGCAGCAGTGGCAGGTTGTTGCCGCCATCGTCGTCCTGCTGGCCGGCGGTGCGTTTGCGGCGACCCACTTCCTGAAAGACGAGCTCACGTCGGTGACGATCGGATCGGATGCGCCGACGTTCGAGGCAGTGTCGCTCGACGGCACGCATACAAAAAAGACGCTCGCGAACTACAAGAGCGAAGTCGTGGTGCTGAACATCTGGGCGACGTGGTGCGGGCCGTGTCGCGAAGAAATGCCGAGCATTCAGAGATTGCACTCGGCGCTGGGGCCCAAAGGGCTCAAGATCGTCGCCGTCAGCATCGATCCGGAAGGCAAGGAACAGACGATACTCGATTTCAAGAAGGAGTTTGGTATCACTTTCGAAGTGTTGCACGATTCTACCGGCGTCATTCAAAGCATTTATCGAACCACCGGTGTGCCCGAGACGTTCGTCATCGGTCGCGATGGAGTCATTCGCAAGAAGTGGATTGGCGGGGAAGACTGGAACTCGCCGCAGAATCGACGGCTGCTTGAAGGGCTGCTCGCCGAACCGCGCAGCTGACGCGCGGCTGCTCACGGTGCACATGCAGCGGGTAGCGCGCCCAGACATGCAACATCCGGCGTTACGGCCATGAGCATGTTGAACGTTGGCCCGTCAGCGGCGCACGTATCGCGGCGCATCCTCGGTATCGAAACATCGTGCGACGAAACGTCTGCATCGGTTGTCGAGGGCACCGCTGATCGTCCGGTGCTCAAGTCGCTGGTCATTCTGTCGCAGGATGTACACCGGTTGTTTGGTGGCGTGGTGCCGGAAATCGCAAGCCGTCAGCATCTCACGGGCATCGTCCCAACGGTACGCACCGCACTCAGCGAAGCCGGCGTGACGCTCAACGACATGGACGCGATTGCCGTGACGCATGCCCCGGGGCTGGTTGGCGCGTTGCTGGTCGGGACGACGTTTGCGAAAGCGATTGGATTGGCCAGCGGTATTCCCGTTGTACCGGTGCATCACCTTGAAGGACACCTGTTTGCGACCCTCCTCGAATCGCCGGAAGCCCAGCCCCCGTTCATCGCACTGCTGGTCAGCGGCGGTCACACGCTCCTGCTCGACGTGCCCGCGTGGGGGGAGTACCGACTGCTTGGACGCACGCGCGACGATGCGGCGGGCGAGGCGTTCGACAAGGTCGCCAAGCTGCTTGGTCTTCCCTATCCCGGTGGACGTCCGCTCGAGGAGCTGGCGCGCACGAGTGGGCCGCTCACCCATCGCTTCGCCAAGCCGATGGTGCGCGGAAATTCAAAGCCTGGCGACGACGATTACTTCGATCTGTCGTTCAGCGGACTAAAGACGGCCGTGCTGCTCGACGTGCGCGCGGCCCAGGCACAGAACGCGCTCGACGCTGAGCGCGCACCGATCGCTCGCGCATTTCAGGATGCTGTGGTCGCGACACTGGTGGAGAAAGTCGATCGCGCCGTGCGACTCTTCTCGCGCACCCGCGTCGTGCTTGGCGGCGGTGTCGCCTGCAATCAGGCACTGCAGGCCGCGCTTGCAGCCCGCATGGCGAAGCAGGGCGGCGTTGTCTTTGCGCCGTCACCTCGACTCGCCACTGACAACGCCGCAATGATTGCCACGGCTGGACTTTTTCGCTTTGCCGCCGGCGAACGCATGCCTGTTTCGCTCACCGCGCAGTCGTCGTTGCCGCTGCCGGGTATGTTCCCCTACGCCATGGCCGGTGCGACGTGAACGACGTGTCGCTCGGGTCTTCCCACGCCCTCTCCCCCGCCTCCGCATGAATCCCGACGGGATCATTCACCACCCGACGATCTTCCATCTGTTCGGTCCAGTCGAGATCACCGGCTTTGGGCTGGCCGTGCTTGCGGCCTTTGTAGTCGCGCAGATCGTCTGCCAACACGAACTGACACGACGCGGACATCTCAAGGAAGCCGACACGATGCCCGACATCGTGCTCGCGGCGCTCCTCGGCACGCTGATCGGCGGCAAGAGCTATTACGTCATTCTGTCAGGCGAGTCGTTTCTGAGCCGAGGCGGGTTTGTCTTCTGGGGCGGGTTCATTGGTTCGGTGTTTTTGTGCTGGCTGATGATCAGATGGCGGAAGCTGAGCTTCCTGCGGTTTGCGGACGTCGCCGGTATCGCGATCGCGGCTGGCTATTCGGTCGGACGCACTGGCTGTTGGGCTGTGGGTGACGACTACGGGCATTTGTGGAGCGGCCCCTTTTCGGCGCAGTTCCCCGAGGGAGCGCCCCCGTCGACCGCGCTGGTGATGCAGCAGCAGTTTCACGTGCAGCTCCCGGCCGGAACGCCGCCCGACAAAGTCATGTCCGTCCACCCGACACAGCTTTATGAGACGGCCATGGGGTTCGTCATGTTCCTCATTCTTTGGCGCTTCAGAGGGCATCAGCAACGCGAAGGGTGGCTTTTTGGCATGTACTGCGTGCTGGCCGGTATCGAGCGGTTCATCATCGAGTTCTTTCGTGCCAAGGACGACCGTTTCTTTATCGGGCTGACGACCGCGCAGATCATCGCGATCGCGATCTTTACGATCGGGGTTGCCATCATGGCCTGGCGCCGCGCGCCGAGCGGCGGCGGTCCGGCGAGATCGGCAGCATTGGCGTAATTACCCGAATACTCTTCTCCCTATTGCCCCAGCAGAGCCCGCGATTGTATACTCCATCATCGGTTTTGAGAAACATTCTCATCTAACGGCACGTGCCTCCGGTTATCGCACTTCCTACGCTGCAAAACAACGACACACCTCCCGCACGGACCACGTGTGCGCTTGCGGCATGCGGTCCGGGAAGTCGCGCCACGGTGGTCGACATCGAGTGTTCGGCTGATGAAGCGTGCCGCCTACGCGCGCTGGGGCTTTGCGAAGGGATCAGCGTGAATGTGATCGACTCGCGCCATGCCATGTTGCTCGAGGTGCGCGGTACGCGCCTCGCACTCGGCTCCGCCATCGCGGCGGGGATCACCGTCCGACCGCAGTCGGCGCAAGCCTGACGCAACGCGGCGGGACTTTTTTGGTCCCGATCGAGATGACGCAGTGACCTCGCTTCAGACACCGTTGACCAGCGACCCATCGCGCGGCACTCGTGGCCATGGTCATGGTGGGACTCCAGGTGACAAGGTCACGCTGCGCGTGGCGATCATCGGCAATCCCAACACCGGCAAGACGACGCTTTTCAATGCGTTGACCGGATTGAGACAGCGTGTCGGCAATTTTGCCGGCGTCACCGTCGAGCGGGTGGAGGGAAGTTTTCGTGGCCCCGACGGCCAGCATGTCACGGTGCTCGATCTGCCGGGCAGCTACTCGCTTTCTGCCGGATCGCCCGACGAACAAATCGCGCTTGATGTCTTGCTCGGTCGTGACAAGGACCGATGGCGGCCGGACGTGGTGCTTGTGGTCATGGATGCGGTTCACATCGACCGCAATTTGTTCCTCGCGAGCCAGGTCATCGAACTCGGTGTTCCGGTCGTTGTCGCGCTGAACCAGTTCGACGTCGCTGAGATCGAAGGAGTGGCAATCGACGTCCCTGAGCTCATTCACGAGCTTGGCGTACCCGTGGTTCCTACAATTGCCAAACGCAGCGAAGGCATCGAGCCGCTCAAACGCGCACTGTTCATTGCCGCCAGCCTCCCGGCCCCGTCGCGTCGTTTTGA
>JAYUWD010000079.1:0-7035 GCA_043753735.1 Gemmatimonadaceae bacterium | reverse complement strand
CAACACGCGATGTACCTCGTGGTCGGGGTGATCGAACGCGACGGCGGCACATTGTACTGTACGGTGCTGTTTTTCTCGCCAGACGGCGCGCTGATGGGCAAGCATCGCAAACTCATGCCCACTGCCTCCGAGCGATTGATCTGGGGCTACGGCAACGGCTCGACGATGCCGGTGTTCGACACGCCACTCGGCAAACTCGGAGCGGTCATCTGTTGGGAGAATTACATGCCGCTCATGCGTGCGGCACACTACGCGAAAGGCATTCAGATCTATTGCGCGCCCACGGCCGACAGTCGCGACACGTGGCTTCCAACCGTGCGACACATCGCCGTCGAAGGACGCTGCTTTGTGCTCAGCTCCAACCTGTTTGCGAGACGGAGTGACTATCCCGATGCCGACGACACGACCGATGCCAACCGCGAAGAAATCTCCTGTCGTGGCGGCAGTTGTATCATCGATCCGTTTGGAACGGTGCTGGCTGGTCCACACTTCGACGGCGAGACGTTGTTGACTGCAGACGTCGATCTCGCAGCGATTGCGCGCGGAAAGTTCGACCTCGATGTGGTCGGGCACTACGGGCGTCCGGATGTGTTTCGTCTGGTCGTAAACGAGACCGATACGCAGCCGGTGACTTTTGTGGACGACGCGGCGCGGTGACGCTGACCGCGTTCCCATATCGACCGCCATTGCTGGCATTCCCGACTTCTCGCGACACGCTACTTCAAAACAAGAGCGCTGCGCGTTGTCCGCAAGACTTTGCCGAGCTGGCGCGGGCAACGTACACAACGCTGGCGGTCAAGCCGGCCGGGGGGTAGCACGAAGGGAGAGCAACGGCGCGCGCACTTGTTGATTCTGCGGACCACGTCCCACCGATATATTCGTTTCTGTACATCGGTAACGCCTTCCCCCTGCCCTACTCCGTCGCCCCGTGCTTCTGCGCCAACTGCGGTCATTTGCGCGCAGGACTCTCGTGGTGGTCGCAGTATTGTTCATGGCTCCATCGCCAAGCGCCGCGCAAACCGGTGAAGCGACAATGGTGGGCGCGGTGAAAGACAGTGCCGGTCAACCAGTGGATGGCGCGACGATCGCCGTGCGCAATACGTCTACTGGAGCGCACTGGCAACAGCGTACCAACGCCAGCGGACGGTTTGCCTTGGTGCAGTTGCCACTCGGCGGCCCATACAACATTTCCGTGCGTCGGCTCGGATATCGAACGGAGCAACGCACAGGCTACGTGCTCACGCTCGGGCAGCGAGTGGTTGTGGAGATCGCGCTCATGCCGACGCCCATCGTGATCGATCAGGTGACGGTGCGCGGACGCCCGAACGAATCGCGCGCGTCGGCCGTTGGCGCGAATCGTCGGATCGGAAGTGGCGAGATCTCTGCAATTCCGGCATTGGCGCGCAATTTCACCGACCTTGCAGCGTTGGCGCCAACCACTGGCGCGCAGCTTTCGATGTTGGGACAGCGATGGACATCCACCGACATACGCATTGACGGCGTGCAGGCGCGCAACATGCTGCGTGCGGGTGAATTCGGAGCGGGTCCATTCACACTCTCACTCGAAGCGATTCAAGAGTTTGACGTCAGCACGACGGTGTACGATGTCGTCGATGGACGCCAAGGCGGCGGCGCATTGCGCGCTGCGACGCGTGCCGGCACCAACGAATGGCGCGGCTCGGTGTTCTCGTACTACCGGGGGAGCGCGCTCTCCGCCGCGCAGGATTTTCAGTCCCGCACGCGGGCACAGCGGCAGTTCGACGCGGTGCAGTGGGGTGGCAGCATTGGCGGGCCGATCGTGCGCGACCGCGCGCAACTGTTCATCGCATTTGACCGACAGGATTCGAACGAACCGGTCTTCAGTGGACTTCTTCAAACCGCGGCTGACGAACGCGCGGTCGGCGTCGCGCGAGACTCGCTCACGCGCCTTGTACGCATTCTCGGTCAGAGCTACGGTTTGGACACGACACGCGCGCAGCTGGGGCGACTCGATCGACGCCCCGTCGCGAACACTCTCTTCGCGCGCATGGACTGGACACTGGGCAGCGCGCATCGGTTCACGATGACGTACAACCTCAACGCCTGGAGCAGCCCCCTAAGTGGTGGCGTCGATTTGCCCATCGCGCTCTTTGAATCGCGGTCCAACTACCGCAGTCTCGAGCAGCAGTCGGTCATGACATGGCGTACCGCCGTAACATCGGGGTTGCAACACTCACTCTCCCTCGGGATGTCGGTGTCCAAGCGTTCACTGACAGCCAACAGCAATGTTCCCCGCGGGTTCGTGCGCATTCAGTCGCAGCTGTCAGATGGAAGCGCGGGGGATACTCGTATCCAGTTCGGTGGCAACCGGCTCGCCCCGGACGACAGTCGTGAGACCGAGTTGCAGCTGCTGGAGCGCATCTCACTGCAGCGAGGCCGAGTGCTGTATTCGTTGGGTACAGACAACACGATCACGTTGCTGTCGACGTACGTCGCGGAATCGCAGGGTGGCCTCTTCGAATTCCAGTCACTGCGCGATCTGCAACAGCGTCGCGCATTCCGCTATTCGCGTACCGTCCCGCTGGGCGACGTGCGTCCTTCAACCCACCAACGCGTGCTCGAAGTCGGCGCGTTCGCGCAGGCGGAATGGCAGCCCACGACGGCGCTAACGACAACCTTTGGCGTACGCTGGGATGGTACCGCATTTCTCACGTCCCCACCACGGAATGCACTCGTCGAACAAGTGCTTGGCCGACGGACGGATCGCGCACCATCGGACTGGTCCAAGTTTCAGCCGCGCGTTCAGCTGATCTGGGATATCGGCAACAGTGGGCGCGATATCGTTCGTATCGGTGCCGGCCGCTTTGCGGCGCAACCGGTCTACTATCTTCAGCACAATCAATTGCTCAACGACGGTGGTCGCATTGCCGACATCACGCTCACTGGATCGGCGGTGCCCATCCCCGATTTTGCACGTTATCGCGCCGATGCATCAACGTCGCCCGGATTTGCTGCGGCAACAGGCACAGCTGCGCCGTATGTGAATCTCGTCGACCCTTCGTTCCGCACACCCAGCGTGTCGAAGGCAAGCCTATCGTATCAACGACGCATTGGCCCACGACTCGTAGTCACCGGAACGGCACTCGGCTCGCGCACGCGTGGCAATTACATGTATGTCGATCGCAATCTCCGCGCGACACCGGCGTTCACCTTGTCCAATGAAGCCAATCGCGGAGTGTTCGTTCCGGCCAGCACAATCGATGCTGCTGGCCGAACACTCAACGCGAATGCCCTGGCTAACCCACAGCTGGGCCGCGTTCTCGAACTGACGAGTATCGGCCGCGCATCGCAGCATGCTGCAATCGCCGAAGCAACCGTGATGCTGCCGCAAGATTCGCGCGTCACACTGTCGTACACATTCAACCGCGCGTCGGACAACACGTCGTACGGTTGTTGTCTCGCCCGCACGGCAACGACCTTCACAGCGATCACCGGCGATCCGCGCAACCTTGCCACATCGTGGGGGCCTTCGGATCTCGACTTTCGTCACAAGGTTGTCGTTGCCGGTACGCTTCCCACGTGGCTTGGCGTCCGTGTAGGCGCGCGATATGTCGGAAGCAGCGGTCGTCCCTTCTCCGCGATCGTGAACGGTGATATCAACGGCGACGAGTCGACGAGCAACGATCTCGCCTTCGTTTTTGACCCCGATGCTTCAACCACGCCCAAGGCAATCGCCGACGCAATGCGTCGCGTCTTGTCCAACCCACGAAATGTTGCGCGCCGCTACTTGCATAACAATCTGGGACAGGTAGCATCACGCAATGGCGCGTTCGCACCGTGGATTGAGCGTGTCGATCTGCGCGCCGAGCGAGATGTGCGGACCGTAGCCGGACAATCGATTGCGATCGCGCTTGATATCTTCAACGTCGCCAACCTGCTCAATCGCAACTGGGGCGCGGAGTATCAACTGCCCGTCGGCATCTCGTCGCAAAACCCGGTGGTGCAGCGGGTGGCGTTGCTCAACGTCGTCGGCTTTGACCAGTCGAGTCGGCAGTACGTGTACACGGTGAACGAGAATTTTGGTGTGTTGCAAAAGACCGGCAACGCGTACCAGATGCAGCTTTCCGTGCGCTACCGCTTTTGAAGAAGATCCGTTGTAATCCCTTCCTCCCGTCGATCCATGCACTGTCGATCGTATCTGCCGCTCGCCTTCGTTACAGCGATGTGCGCATTCGCCTCACCGCTTTCCTCGCAAAATGCGCGTCAGGCAACGGCTCGTCCGCAGGCACTCGGCATTGTCGAAGTTGGCATTCCCGAAATTCGCGCCGCACTGCAGTCGGGGAGGGTGACGTCACGCCAGCTGGTGCAACAGTATCTCGCGCGCATTGGCATGTACGAGGATCGCGTCAATGCGATCATCACCGTCAATCCCAATGCACTCGCCGATGCCGACGCGCTCGATCGTGAGCGCGCCGCCGGCAAGATCCGCGGCCCACTGCACGGCATTCCGATCGCGCTCAAGGACAACATCTTCACCAAGGCCTTGCGCACGACTGGCGGTGCGCTGGCTTTCGCGGATTTGGTGCCGACAACGGATGCCACGTTGACGGCGAATTTGAAGGCCGCGGGAGCGATCATACTCGCCAAAACGCAGCTGACGGAATTGGCGAACTGGATGGGCACTGGAATGCCGGGCAATTACAACGGTCTCAATGGCTATGGCATGAATCCGTGGGACCCACGCCGCGATCCGCGCGAAGGGATGGACGATGGACGTCCCGTGCTTGGCACCGGAGGCTCATCGTCGGGGGTGGGGACAAACCTTTCCTTCTGGGTTGGCAACGTCGGAACTGAAACCTCCGGTTCAGTACTTTCACCGTCGCAGCAGAACTTTCTGGTCGGCATCAAGCCGACGGTCGGACGCGTGAGCCGGTATGGTGTAATTCCGATCACGGCGGATCAGGATACGCCAGGCCCAATGACTCGTTCCGTGACCGACGCAGCGATCATGCTGGGCGCGATGGAAGGTGCCGCGCCTGATGCAAACGATGCCGCGACCAAGTTGTGTCCTCCACCTGCCGATCGTGACTACACACGATTTCTCGACAGCACGGCACTCAAGGGCGCGCGTATCGGCATACCGCGCGCGTTCTTTTACGACCGCGTGACTGCGGGGGGCAGCGCCGATGCACGTGGCGGGTTGAGCGATGCACAACGCGCCGCGATGACAGAAGTCATTGCCTTGCTCAAGGCGCGCGGTGCCGAAATTGTCGATCCTGCCGACATTCCAAGTGTGTTAGCGCCACAGGCCGCCGACAACTTTCTCGACTGGAATGTGTGCTCTGGGCTCGATCAGGGGAAAGGGCGCGACGCCGACTGTTCGATCGCATTCAAGTACGGCATGAAACGCGACTTCAATATCTGGCTCAAGTCGATGGGGGACATCGCGCCAGTAAAGACGCTCACTGAATTGCGCATCTGGAACGTCGCGCATCAGCGCGGCGGCTCGATGAAGTACGGACAGGCCAATCTCGATGCGGCAGACGAAATGGATGTGCGCATGGATCGCGAGCGTTATGACGCCGATCGTCGCAAGGACATTCTCCTGTCAGCCACACGGGGCCTCGACGCTGCGATCAAAGCCCACAGACTCTCCGCCCTGCTCTTCCCAGGCGTGAGCAGCGCAAACATTGCGGCGCGCGCTGGCTACCCCTCGGTCACGGTCCCGTATGCACTCATTCCGGTCCCGCCGGGTACCGGCGCGCAGGCGTTTCCCGCTGGATTCACCCCTAGGCCCGCGCCCTTCAACGTGACATTCACGGCATCGGCATGCAGTGAGCCGACGCTGATCAAGTTGGCGTACGCCTTCGAACAGGCGACAAGAAAGCGCATCGCGCCGCCGCTGTTTCCGTAAAGCATCATCGAGGTGATGCTTGCAATCAATATTTCTTGATGTATATTTTCGTCGTGTCTGCAACCACTATCTCCGACCTCGCCACCGCTGCTCAGCTGTTTCACGCGCTTTCCGACCAAACACGTCTTGCGATTCTCGAGATGTTGCAGGACGGCGAACGGTGCGTGTGTGATCTGCAGAGTGAACTCGATGCCGCACAGTCGCGGCTTTCGTTTCATCTCCGGGTGCTGCGCGATGCGGGGCTCGTGACCGATCGCAAAGAGGGACGCTGGTCGTACTACACCATCGTGCCTGAGTCATTGGCCACCATACACGACCTCGTGGTCGAAATGCGTCCGTCGAATGTCGGCGGCCGCCGTCGTCTACCGATCAACGCTCGCTGCTGCGGCTGACCTTCTTTTATGACTTCGCATCTGCTCGTCCCTTATACATCAACTTTTCTTGCTGGGAGAAATCATGACGAGTACACCAACTGATTCCGCGCTTACCACCTTGGTGCGCGAGAAGTACGGCAGTGCGGCTCGCCGAGTCCTGGCGACGGCCGATTCGGCGTCATGTGGCCCTGCCAGCTCCTGTTGCGGCGGCGCGGCGTTCAATGGCTCGGTCGATCCCATCACATCCAACCTGTACGTAAATGGCGAGACGGACGAACTGCCAGGCGCGGCGGTGCTCGCGTCGCTGGGTTGCGGCAACCCCACAGCGCTCGCCGATCTTCAAACCGGCGAAACAGTGCTTGATCTGGGCTCGGGTGGCGGCATCGACGTGATTCTTTCGGCGCGTCGCGTTGGCCCCACGGGAAAAGCATACGGCCTCGATATGACGGACGACATGCTGGCATTGGCAAGGCAGAACGCGGCCGACGCAAAGATCGACAACGTCGAGTTTTTAAAAGGTCAGATCGAGTCGATTCCACTCCCCGACAACTCGGTGGATGTGATCATTTCCAATTGCGTGATCAATCTTTCGGGCGACAAGCGACGCGTGCTCACGGAAGCGTTTCGCGTGCTCAAGCCAGGTGGACGGTTTGCGGTGAGTGATGTGGTTGTACGCGGCACGATGCCCGACGATGTCCGTCGCAACATGGAGTTGTGGGTCGGATGCGTTGCGGGGGCACTTGAGGAGACGGAGTTTCATGCCCTGCT
>JAYUWD010000078.1:0-7039 GCA_043753735.1 Gemmatimonadaceae bacterium | reverse complement strand
GGGTGACCTTCGTTGTCGGCCTCACCATCGGCGTGCTCTTTCTCTGCGGCATGTTGACGTGGCACCTCGGCAATTATCCCGTCAGACGCTGGCCGCTGCGCGCGCTGGCATTTGCAGCGATCGAAGTGTCGGCCGAACTGGGGGTCAGTTCACTTCTCATCGGCTTTGGAAAAGAACGCTTCGGGTCGCGCGTGGCGACGTGGGGAGACTGGTGGCCGATGGCGGGGCAGACGCTGGTCGAGCGGTTCATCGTGATCGCACTGTTCACGCTGGTGCTGGCGACGAGCGTGCAGTTGGTGAGGCGGCTGCTCGACAGGCGGGAGGCGCAACCGGAGCGGGTGGTGTAGAAACTGAACACGCAAAACTGAGTGGTTCGTTCTCCGTTGTGGCGCGGCGTCCCTCGTGTTCCTTTCCACAACATCCCGCCCTTCTCTACCACCCGCCGCCGAGTGGTCCTCCGCATGCGCGCACTCATGTTGTTTGTTGCATTTCCTGCCGCGACTGCCATCGCCCAGCCGATCGTCACGCCAGCCACTCCCGGCACTCGCACCTCTGGCTCGATTGCCGCCGACACACTCCGCCCGTTTGGTACGCTTCGCGATCAGGCGTTTCGTCAGCAGAAGTGGCTTGAGCTTCGCATGGAGCGCACATTGCCTGCGCTGATGCGTCGCGAGGGTGTCGACATGTGGGTCGTGCCCATGCGTGAGTATGCGGAAGATCCGCTGTTCACCGCCATCACGTCGCCAACGACGTTTGCCGCGCGTCGTCGCACGATTTACGTCTTCTTCGATCGGGGCCTCAAGGACGGCGTCGAACGCATTGCACTTGGCGGGACATCGCAGGGCAACGTCTTCAAGGCCGTGCGTAGCGAAAAAGCGGTTGCGGCGCCTGCGGCCGGGACGCGCAGCAATGAGCGCACGGCAGAACTGTGGGGCGATCAGCAGTGGGAAGTGCTCAAGCAGGTGATTGAACAACGAAACCCGAAAAAGATCGCGGTCAACACATCGCGCACGTTTGCCTTCGCCGATGGACTGAGCTCGGGTGAACGCGATGGCATGTTGCAGGCGTTAGGGTCGCAGTGGAGCGCCCGGATCGTGAACGCCGAGGCCCTCGCGGTCGACATGATCGCGTCGCGTCAGCCGGAAGAAGAGGCAGCGTTCACCGAGCTCAATCGGGTCGCGTGGCAGATCATCGAGGAGGCATTTTCGAACAAGGTGATCACGCCGGGTGTCACCAAAGCGGATGACGTGCTGTGGTGGATGCGTCAGCGACTGGGTGATCTTGGACTCTCGACGTGGTTTCAGCCCAGTGTCGAGGTGCAGCGTCAGTTTGGTGTCGGCGAGTTGGTAGGCCCCAATCCGACAATCATGGCCGGCGACATTCTGCACTGCGATTTTGGCGTGACCGCGATGGGGCTCAACACGGACACGCAGCACATGGCGTATGTGCTCAAGCCTGGCGAGTCGGACGTGCCGGCCGGGATCAGGCAGGCGATGCTGGCGTCGAATCGACTGCAGGACATTACCACCGAAGAGCTCAAGCCTGGTCGCACCGGCAACGACATCCTCAGGATCGCGCTGGCCCGCATGAAGGCGGAGAAGATTGACGGAACCATCTACTCCCACCCGATCGGCCTCCACGGTCACGGCGCGGGCGCGCTGATTGGACTGTGGGACTATCAGGATGGCGTTCCCGGACGCGGCGACCACAAGGTCATTCCGGGGATGTGGTACTCGATCGAGCTGCAAGCCACGACCAACGTTCCGGAGTGGGGCAATCAGCCGGTGCGCTCGATGCAGGAAGAGGACGTGATCATCGACGCGAACGGGAAGGTGAGATGGGCGTTCGGGAGGCAGACGAGATACCACCTGATCACCGCAACGGCGAAGTAAGTGGCCGGTGCAGCCGGCTCTCCCCAGCTCCGGGTATCCAGTCCCTATATTTCGACCCATGATCCGCAAGAACAAGCAACTGCTCGTTGTCGGCGACCGCGTCCTTGTGCAGCTCGAGGACGGCGAACAACGCACCAAGGTTGGGCTGTATCTCCCGTCGACTGCCGTGGACAGCCAGGCAGTGCAGGGCGGGGAAATCGTTTCGACCGGGCCCGGGCTGGCGCTGCCGGATCTGGGCGACCACGGCGAAGACCCGTGGAAGACCGACGACAGCGAGCCCAATGCTCGCTACGTGCCGATGCAGGCGCGTGTTGGCGACTATGCGCTTTTTTTCCGCAAAGCCGCCGTCGAGATCACATTCGAGAACGAGCAGTTTCTTGTCGTCCCGCAGTCCGCGATTCTCGCGCTCGTCAGGGACAAGGGTCGGTAGCAGGTTTACGCCGGCTGCCACATCGCATTTCAGCAGAGGACACGCGACATGATGTATCCCGAACAGATCGTTCAGCCGATGCGCCAGGAACTCACGCGGCTCGGCATTGAAGAACTTCGCACTGCGGCAGAGGTGGATGCCAAACTGCAGGACATGAAAGGCACGGCGCTCGTCATCGTAAACTCGGTTTGCGGTTGCGCGGCACGTAACGCGCGGCCTGCTGTTGCCTCGGCGATGAGCAACACGATCAAACCCGACGTCGCCGCCACGGTGTTTGCCGGTCAGGATCGTGAAGCGACTGAACGCGCGCGTCAGTATTTCACCGGCTATGCGCCGAGCTCGCCGAGCATCGCGCTCATCAAGGACGGCGATGTGGTGTTCATGCTCGAGCGCTACAAGATCGAAGGACGAACGGCGCAGGAAATTGCGGCCGATTTGGTACAGGCGTTCGATCGGTACTGCGCGCCGGTCAACGCCGCGGCCTCGGCGTAGCTGCCGACGCCAAGCCCTCATCACGACGCTGAGTACATCGTGATAGCTCACTGACCTCATGCTCGACGATACGGATGTGGCGGCCAACTCGTTAGCGCTTGTGGTCGCCGGTCAGTACCGACTCGACCGCGAGGTCGGGCGTGGGGGCATGGGTGTGGTGTATCTCGCGATCGACGAGCAGTTGCAGCGTCAGGTTGCGATCAAAACATTGCCGCCGCATCTCGCGGCTGACGCAGTCGTTCGCGATCGCTTTTTGCGGGAAGCACGAACTGCTGGCGGGCTGTCGCACCAGAATATCGTGCCGATCTACACCGCTGCCGAACGCGACGGCATCGTGTACTTCGTCATGCGCTACATCGCCGGCGAATCGCTGGCGGAGCGGCTGTCGAAAAGCAAAACGCTGCCCGTCGGCGACGTCATCGCCATTCTGCGACAGCTCGCTTCCGCGCTCGCATACGCGCACGCACGCGGCATTGTCCATCGCGATATCAAAGCCGAGAATGTGCTGCTTGACGCCGAAACGGGACGCGCGATGCTGACCGATTTTGGCATCGCACGGCTCGCGGAAACGAAGCCGCTGACCGCGACCGGCACCGTACTCGGCACGGTGCAGTACATGAGCCCAGAACAGGTTATGGGCGACGTGCTTGATGGACGCAGTGATTTGTATGCAGTCGGCGTTCTTGCGTTTCTCATGCTGAGCGGACACTTCCCGTTCGAGCGCAACAGCCCTTCAGCGGTGCTTGTCGCCCATGTGAACTCCAAGCCGCCGAAACTCTGCGATGCGGCGCCTGGCGTCGCGAAGGAGTTGGGCGAAATTGTCGATCGCCTGCTGGCCAAGTCGCCCGACGACCGTTTTACCAGCGGCGATGCGCTTCGATACGCACTCGACTCACTGCCCACCGACGCATCGGCGATGGCACTCGTGCCAAACAACTCTGCGCCACTCGCGCGGCGTACGCCCAACGGCACGCCGAGCGACACGCCTGAACTGCTGTCATCGATGGAAGCGCAGGAAGTGTGGGCGCGCGCCGCAGAGCTGCAGGCAAACACCGG
The DNA here is from genome assembly GCA_043753735.1 of Gemmatimonadaceae bacterium. Lineage (GTDB taxonomy): Bacteria > Gemmatimonadota > Gemmatimonadetes > Gemmatimonadales > Gemmatimonadaceae > Gemmatimonas. The sequence continues at coordinate 3,169 of JAYUWD010000078.1, read as the reverse complement.
ATTGTTGGTACCGCCACCGGAATTCAGTCGACGTAGCGAGGGTGAAGCGCTCGTGACGCGTGGCTACGACGCAACGTTGGTGCGTGAGTCTGCGATCGATGCTGGGATCGATGGCAAGTATGTCGAACGTGCACTGTCTGAACGCGCGCGTTCAGCGCCGGTGGTGATCGAGCCCGGCCCGCAGATGCAGAAGCCGATCAATCCGCTGGCCGGCGCGCGCGTCAAACTCGACTACGAGACCACAATCGATGGTGAGCTAAGCGAAATCGGCTTCGAGGAAATTGCCGACGAGGTGCGTCGACAGCTCGGCGAAATGGTCACGGTAAGCGCTGTTGGTCGCACCATGAGTGTGACGACCGCAATGACGGCAACGAAGCAGGGTCCGAACGCGCGACGGATTCAGATCAACATCAGCTCTCGGAACGGACGCACCCACATCCGTGCCAACGAGGACTTGTCGCAGTTGGCGACCGGCTGGTTCGTAGGCCTCACCTTGGGGGGTGGCCTCAGCGGTGGTATGGCAATGATGGGTGCGGTGGTTGGCGCAACGCACAATCCGCTGCTTGGGCTCGCCACGGTGCTCACGTCGGTCGGCGTCGCCTATAGTTGCGCGCGCTATGCCTACGTCCGCAATTCGCGAAAGCGCGAAGCTGAGTTAAAATCGGTAACCGAAAAGATCGCACAGCGGGCGCGGGAGTTCGTCATCGTTGGGTCCGACGTTCCCAAAAAATTAGGACGCTCGAACCCGTGATCTCGGCGTTGGGCGGGATTGGAGATTTTAACCGCGCAGTGCCGAGTCTGCACTTCAAGTTACGAGTTCGCCGTACTAGAAATCCGTAACTCAAACTGCCGACTCAGAACTGAATTGCTGCTGCTTTTGCGACCAGCTACTTCTGCCCCACCCACCTGAAGATTTCCCGTATGGACGGTCGCTTGCCGTACATCAGCAATCCCACGCGATAGATCCGACTCGCCAGCCAAACACTCCCCACCGCCCCCAGCGCAACCGACGACAGCGCGATGGCAATTTCACTCGCCGGTACCGGTGCCACGGTCATGCGGAGCGGCATCACGATCGGTGCACTGAACGGGAGCATCGACAGAATGCGGGCGAGCAAGCTGTCAGGCTGGGTAAGGATGTTCTGCAGGAACATGATGCTCGTGACCAGGAGCAGCACCACCGGCATCTGCGCCTGCTGCGCTTCCTGTTCGCTGTTCACCGTTGCGCCAACCGCGGCAAAAAGTCCGGCGTAGAACATGAAGCCCAACACGAAAAATCCGAGTACAATGAGGCCGAGCCCGAGCGAAACGTCAGGGAGCCCGATCGGCGCCTGAGCAGCGCCAAACCTGGCCAGTATTGGCTGACGGACCTGGTAGATGAGGAAACTCATCACGCCCCACAACACGAGCTGCGTCAGTCCGACACCGCCGACGCCGATGACCTTGCCGGCAAGCAGTCGTGATGCAGGCAGGCTTGAAATCACCACTTCCGCGACGCGCGTCTGTTTCTCTTCCAGCACACCCCGTAGCACGTTCAATCCGTAGATGAAGATTGTCATGTACAGCACGAACGCCACGGCGACACCGAAGATGAAGTTGAGCGTTCCCGATCCGCCGCGGCCTGCTTTGGTCAGTCGCTCTGTCGTCACATTCACGTTCGTGCTCAACACCTTCCGTGCCACGTCGGGATCGATGCCACTTTTTTCGAGCGCCAGGCCGACGACTTCGCGCTGCACCGCCTTCTCGATGCGTTGCATGTCGAAGATCGCCGTGATGTTGCTACCGGCGTAGCGCGCCTTCGCGCCAGTCAGTGTGAGCGAATCGAGCACGAGATAGCCTTTCACCGATTCGGCCACCACCTGTTTGGTCGCAAGCGATTCGGCCTGTGCAAGCGCGTTCATCGTCACGGTATTCACCTGCGGGGCCTTTGCGCCCCCATCGATGCCACCGGCGAGTCGCGTGGAAACGCGATCGCCCAGTCCGACTCCGGTAGCGTCCACGATGAGAATGTTGGTGCCGCTCGCCGATGCCTTGTCGCGCGACGAGATCAGCGCGGGAAGAATCATCAGCGCGCCAAAGAAGACCGGGCCGAAAAGCGTCGCGATCAGGAACCAGCGTGAACGCACGCGTTCCAGATATTCACGACGTATGACCGCAAAGAGCTTACCCATGACCGCTCATCCCCGCTTCGACGTTGGTGGCCCCGACTTTCTCGAGGAAGATGCGATGCAGCGAGGGGCGCACGAGTTCGAAGCGCTCGATCTGCGCCCCCGCGCCAACGAGCGACGCGAGCAGATCCTGCGCGAGTGCATTCGGTGCGAGTTCGATTTCGAGATAGCGATTGGAATCGTCGGCCCGCGCGACGAGCCGTTTGTCGGCAAGAACCAGCTGGACCGCCACAGACGGCGCACCGACAAGTCCCAGTGCGACCATGCGGGAACCGTATCCGTCGCGCACTTCAGCAACGCCACCATCGAGCACCTTTTCTCCCCGCGCGATGATGCACACCGAGTCGCACATGCGTTCGGCGTTGTCCATGATGTGCGTCGAGAAAATCAGTGTGCGCCCCTGCTTCTTCAAATCGACGATCGTATCCTTGAGCGCCTGCGCATTGATCGGATCGAGACCGCTGAAGGGCTCGTCCAGAATCACCAGTTCGGGTTCGTGCAACAGCGCGCCGATAAACTGCACCTTCTGCTGCATGCCGCGCGAAAGTTCGTCGACCTTGGCATTGCCCCAGTTTTCGCCGCCGCTGTTGAGCTGCATCCGTTCGAGCCACATGTCGATCTTCGAGTCCAGCGTCTTGCCGCTCATCCCCTTGAGCTCACCGAGGAAGCGGAGCACGCGCCGCACCTGCATCTTGCGATAGAGCCCGCGCTCTTCAGGCAGATAGCCGATGCGGTCAACCAGCGACGGATCGGAGTGCGCGAGACCGAGCACGCGAATCGAGCCTTCGTCAGGCGCGATGATGTTGAGGAGCATGCGGATCGTCGTCGTCTTCCCCGCGCCATTTGGGCCGAGCAGTCCATAGACAGCGCCCCTGGGAACGGTGAGGGAGAGTGATTTGACCGCCACGTGGTGCTCGTAGCGTTTGACGATCCTTTGAATGTCGATGGCGGGTGTGATCATGGAGGGAAAGATGGGGGAGCGGGCGGCCAGTGTGCAGCGG
>JAYUWD010000077.1:0-2274 GCA_043753735.1 Gemmatimonadaceae bacterium | reverse complement strand
CCGTCTGGCCGAGCAGCACGACTTCCGTCAAACCCTGGGCAACGACTTCACCCGTCTCGCGAACGACGTCCGCCAACTTGCGACTGCGCTCGTTGCCGCGCGTGAACGGGACGATGCAATACGTACACCGATAGTTGCAGCCACGCTGCACGGGGATCCACGCTTTCACCCCTTCAAAGCGGCGCGCCACGACATCCTCGTAATGCTCTTCGAGATCGAAATCCGTCGCCGAAAACTTCTCTCCCTTTCGCGCTGCGGCGATCAGCTCAGGCAGCGCACGATACCCGTCCGGTCCAACAACCAGCGACACATGCTTGGCCTGCGTGAGCAAGCGCGGTCCAAGCCGCTGCGCCATGCAACCAGTCACGCCGACGATGGCGCCAGCTTTCATGTTGCGCTTGAGTTCACCGAGACGCCCGAGCACACGGGTCTCTGCATTTTCGCGAATTGCGCAGGTATTGACGAGAATCACGTCCGCGCCATCGGGGCCGTTCACGGCCTCGTAGCCATGCGCGACCAGCTTGCCGTACATGAGCTCCGAATCGGAAACGTTCATCTGACAGCCGTACGTCTCGATGTAGACCGTTGGCTTCAGGGGCACAGTCGCGTCTTCGGAGGTCATACCTGACATTACGGCCGGATCTGCAGTGCGAAGCCAAGCATCCACGCGCCTTCTTTTATCGCGCCACCACTCATGGTGCGATTGGCGCGCTGCACCGAAATGTCAACGCTGGCTAAGTCGCGCGCGACCGGCAATCCAAGACCACCGGTGATACGCGACTCCTTGACCTTTTGGTTGTTGGCGCCAAACGGGAGTTCGTTTTTTGCGTAGCCAACCCGAAGCAGTACCGGCACCCCTCGCAGCTTGGGTCCGGCAACTTCAGCACCGGCGCGAATGTTAGTCGCATCGTGCGCCTGTACGAGCTCGGATCCCAACCCCCTCATCTGCGACCACGCGGCCTTCTCCACGCCAATGGCAAAGGTCGAACCGGCAATGCCGTCGTAGCGCAACGATAGTCCCGCTCGATCGGGCACACTGCCTTGTGTCCGCACAGTGTCGCGAATGCGCGACTCGAGCGAACCGCCAGCCCGATACGAACCCTGCACCGCCAGCCCCTTTGCGATCTGCAATTCGCCACCGACCGACAGCGCCATGCCATAGTACGTCACGCGCGACGAGTCATCGACACTGCCAAAGGCCAGCGTGTCTGGAAATACGCGACGACGTGCCACGACATTGTCTCCGGTGAACAAATGTCCGCCGATGCCAACACTCACGTGCCGGTTCACGCGCCATCCCAGTCCAGCGCGCAAGTCGCCAATCGATCCACGGACGTCGCTGCGATCGTTCGTGGCGATCGGCTTGCCCTCCACCATTACACTGCCCGTCGTCACGGTCGTGAAGCTGCGATCGAGAAATGTCGAACCGCTCAACGACAGCGCCACGTTGCGCGGCAAGGGGAAGATGAGCAGCAACAATGGCACGCGTTCAGCGGTGGTACGCTCCTTCACATTCCCGAATTTCAGAGTGCGAAATTCAGGTTCTGTCTGCGCGGTGATCAGCGTGCGCTGATATCCGCCAAGCGATGCCGGATTCACCGGGCTCAGCGCATCGAACTCCGCAAACGCGCCCCCCGTTGCCGCAGTACGTGTGCTGGTACCGCCGACAGGATAGCCAAATCCGAGGCCGCTTAGCGTACCCTGCGCGCCTGCAACAGCGACGGGCAACGTGAGTGCGCCCCATGCCGCTGCGAAACATAACGCGCGCGATATGCCCCGTACCCGCGCCCGCTTCGTGCTCCGCTCGGCGCTGCCCTCCAAATGATTTGTCGCCTGATGCTGCATCATGGGATCGCGAACTCGGAGCGCGGTTGATAGGTGATGCGGAGACGCGGACGCACCGCAGCCGGTGCCTTACTCGAGAAGAAGCGAAGCTCGGCCGGCTGTGCACCTTCGATGGCGATCCGGAAGGCGATCGCGCGCGGCACATTGGCTGGCAGTGCGGGCCAACTGCGCACCAGACTCAACACGTTCAATGTCTTGAGTCCGCTGTCACGTGGCACCAACCGCGTGGTGTCGATGGAGGCGAAACTTCCTTCCGCGGCGAGATCGAGAATACGGTACAGATCCGTGATCGTCGTCGTCGTCGTGGGAACGAGGGGCACGATGGTGACCGTGTCACCTGAACTCGCGAACGTCGATCGCCGCTGTGTCAGCAGAACTTCCGCGCGCACGATGGTCGAGGAATCGGTGATGCTTTTCGGGACATTGAAG
>JAYUWD010000076.1:0-7068 GCA_043753735.1 Gemmatimonadaceae bacterium | reverse complement strand
ACACGCCGTTGCATCTCGCCGCAAAGGCCGGTCGCGCCGCAGTCGTGAAGACGTTGTTGCAAGCGGGCGCCAATGCCAACGCGGCAACGACGTCGGGTGGCGCAACGCCACTGCACTTTGCCGCAGAGCAGGGGAACGTGGAGTCAGTTGCAGCACTGATCGAAAAGGGCGCCAAGGTCGACGCAAAAGAGACCGCGTTTGGTCAGACGCCTTTGATGTGGGCGGCCGCGTCCAATCGTGTCGGTGCAATCGAGCTGTTGATTGCCAAAGGTGCCAGCCTCAAAGTCGCATCGAGAGTCGAAGACATTGCGGCACGCGAACGTGGAGAGCGGGCTGCGCTCGGCCTGCGTACGCGTCGCGTCGCTGCGCTCAAGTCTGCAGAGCAGACGCCGCGGGGACCCGGTTCGCCCGCGAATCCGGGCTCGACCACAGTGCCGGACGGACCCACGCGTCAGCTGCGCGGTGATAGCAGCGTGTTGTATCCAAAGCCGCGCCCCGATAGCTCCGCGAACAAGGCAGTAGCTGCCACCCCTGCGGCAGTCACGCCGAGCGCAGCGGCTGCGAGCCCCGGCGGTCGTGGCGCACGCCCCGGCGGTGCTGCTCCGGCTGACTCCACCGGTGGTGGTCGCATCAACGCCTCCGGCAGTTACGGCGATCTGGTGGGTAACAAAGGTGGGCTCACGCCGCTGCTATTTGCCGTGCGCCAAGGGAGCGCCGAGTCCGTGCAGGCGCTGCTCAAGGCTGGCGCCGACGTCAATCAGGTCAGCGAAGGCGATCATACCAGCCCGCTGCTCATGGCCACCATCAACGGTCGCTTTGATCTCGCCACGTTGCTGCTCGCGAATGGCGCGAATCCCAAGATCGCCAGTGATGCCGGTGCGACGCCGCTCTATACCGTGATCAACGTGCAATGGGCCGCCAAATCGCTGTATCCGCAGCCAACCGCCCAGCTGCAGCAGAGCACGACGTATCTCGCGTTGATGGAGTCGTTGCTCAAGGCCGGCGCTGATGCGAACGCGCGACTTTCCAAGCATCTCTGGTACATGTCTTTCAACTTCGACCTGCTCGGCGTGAACACCACGGGTGCCACGCCTTTCTGGCGGGCCGCATACGGCACCGATGTCGACGCCATGAAGTTGTTGGTGAAGTACGGGGCAGATCCAAAGATCCCGACGCTCAAACCAGCGGGTCGTCAGTTCAACTCCGATGCCTCTCCGGATGAAGCCGGTGGTGATCCGAACAAGGATCCGTCGGGTTTACCGCCGGTTCCGGCCGGTGGACCAGGCACCTTCGCGATACACGCCGCATCGGGCGTCGGCTATGGCGAAGGGTTTGCCGCCAACTCGCATCGGCATGCGCCCGATGGATGGCTGCCCGCAATGAAATATCTCGTTGAAGAGCTGCACATGGACGTGAATCAGCGCGACTTCAACGGCTACTCACCAGTTCACCACGCAGCAGCGCGTGGAGACACCGTGTTGATTGCGTATCTCGTCAGCAAAGGCGCTGACGTAAAGACGATCAGTCGCAAGGGGCAGACCACCGCAGACATGGCAAACGGTCCTGTCCAGCGCACGCCTCCATTTCTTGAGACAGTCGATTTCCTCGTGCGGCTGGGCGCTAAGAACAATAACAAGTGCAAGTCCTGCTAAACCGCTAACACGGTCAGTGCAAACAGTGCCACGATGACTCAGTCGTCGTGGCTCTGTTCGTAGATGTGCTGTTCCTGCATGCGTTCGTTACCGGCTTTTTTGTCGCGCTTTTTTGCCGCGCGCATCGCGAGGCCATGTGTCGATGCCGACTTTACATTTGGTAGCGACAGTAGACGCTCCAACTCCATTCTGCCGCACGAGGCGCACACGGGTGTCTTGCCGCCCATGACGAGGGCCTCGAACTCGTGGTGACAGGATTTGCAGACGTACTCGTAGATGGGCATGAGATCGGCGTGATGAGGAAAGATGAGTGCAGGAAAACTACTAAGTTTGCAGTCGCAAGTTTGAGCGTTGGGTCTTGAGTCACTGATTTTGCACCTTCTTCCACCCCGCAATCATCATCGCCGTGACTGACTTCGCCCTGATCCCGCCAAGCGTGCGCCGTGCGCTGAGCTGTGCCGCCGCGCTCACGCTGACCGCTGTTCCGTTCCGTGTGAACGCGTTGCCAATTGCGCACGCTATCGCCGATGCCCGCGTGAGCGAGGCCAAACGCGCATCGTTCCAGCGCGTTGGATTCATCGGCGTTCGGGTCGATGCGGATCGCAACAAGCTCTTGCTCGAGATTCCAAGCGAGCGACTGAACAGCGACTTTCTGCATCAAAGCACGCTGGCGACCGGACTTGGCGGACTTGGCCTCGATCGCGGTCAGCTTGGATCGAGTGTTGTTGTGCGGCTGGAGAAGCATGGCAAACGCATCCTGATGGTGCGCGACAATTGGAACGTGCGCGCGCCTGGTGCAACGCCCGCTGAGCAGCGCGCGGCGAGAGAAGGCTTTGCGACGTCGGTGATTGGGACGTTCCCGATTGAATCTGAAGCGAACGGCGTGATCGTCGCTGACGCGACGTCCTTCTTTTTGTCGGACACGTACGGTATCTCGGAATCGGTGCGTCGTGCACAGCAGGGAAATGCGCGCGTCGATGCAGCGCGAAGCTGGGTGGATTCGTCACGCACGAAGTCGTTTCCGAAGAACACCGAGATTCATTCCGTGCTGACGTTTGCCGTCGACAACGCGGGTGCAACGTTGCGACGTGGTGCACCCGATGCGAGTGCCGTGACGATGGAAGTACATCACTCGCTCGTTGCATTGCCCGACAGTGCAGGGTTCCGCGCGCGTCAGGGCGACGGTCGATCGGGGGTGAATGGTCCCCAGTTCTACGATTTTTCGCAGAGTTACGACGGCAGCTATCGCAACGCGATCGCCAGTCGGTGGCGCCTCATTCCGAAAGATGAGGCGGCGTATGGTCGTGGCGAGCTGACCGATCCGGTCACGCCGATCGTGTACTATCTCGATCCGGGTATCCCGGCCGAGTATCGCGAAGCGCTGCGCGAAGGCGGCATGTGGTGGAACAAGACGTTTGAGGCGGCAGGATTCAAGAATGCGTTTTTTGTGCGAGATCTTCCCGCTGGTGTCGATGCAATGGATGCCCGTTACAACATGATGTACTGGGTGCATCGCGCCGGGCCGGGCCCAAGTGTCGGTCCTTCGTTCTCCGATCCCCGCACGGGTGAAATTGTACGAACGGTAGTGCGGATCGACGCGTGGCGTTCGCTGATCGATTACAACATCTATGCAGGACTCATTCCGGCTGCTGGTCCGAATGGGCTGAGCGTGTCGGTCGAGCAGTTCGCGATGGCGCGTCGTCGCCAGCATGCCGCGCACGAGATCGGACACACCCTTGGATTTCCACACAATTACATCGCGTCCGCGCAGGGTCGCACGTCGGTGATGGACTATCCGTTCCCGTTGATTTCGTTGAATGCAAAAAATGAGATCGATCTGACGAAAGCGTACGCTGCCGCCGGTGGTGCGTGGGACACGCTCACTGTGCGCTATGGCTACAGCTGGTTTGCGACGCCAGCAGAAGAGAAGGCAGGACTGGACAAGATCGTGAAGGATGGGTTGTCGCACAACGTGCGCTTCATTGCGGATCAGCATTCAGGAGCTGAAGGATCTATTCCGGATGCCACACGCTGGCAGGAAGGGGCGACCGCGTTCGATGCAGTCGATCGCACGTCCAAGGTGCGACGTTTACTGATCGACAAGTTTGACGAGCGCGCAATCAAGCCGGGTGAGCCCATGTATCTGCTCAACATGCGATTCGCGCACGTGTATCTGCACCATCGCTATTCGCTCGAAAGCGTGGTCAAGTTTGTGGGCGGCATGGACTTCACGTATGCGATGCGTGGCGATGGACAGACGCCGACAAAAATTCTTCCCGCGTCATCGCAGCGTAAAGCGCTCACTGTGGCACTCGACGCACTCGAGCCGTCGGCGCTTGCAGTACCCGAACGGGTATTGTCAATGATTCCGCCGGTACCGCCGGGTGGTGATGCCGACATGGCGTGGCTTGGTTACGCGGGCACCGCATTGGATCAGATCACGCTTGCCGGTGGACTCGCCACCGAAGTGATCGAGGGTATTCTCGAGCGCAATCGCGCGGATCGTTTGGTGCTTTTCGGCGCGCGTGATGCGGCCAATCCGTCGCTCGATGAAGTGATACGCACCGTGGTCAATCGCACGTGGGGTGCGCCTGTCATCGCAAACGCCGGCGATCAGGCGTTGCGCCGCACGGTGCAACAGGTGGTGGTGACCGCTCTGCTCGATCGAGCCGGTGATGCACAGTCGCTGGCCGAGACGCGGTCGCTGTGCGAACTGCATCTCACTGCACTCAAGAAGCGCATCGGTGTCATGTCCGGTGGCTCGGCGGGCGACGTCGCACTGCGCGCCAAGACCGTGCGTGATATAGACCGCTACTTCGCGGGGCAGGACGATCCGAAAACGCGGTCGCGGTATCCCGTGATCGTGTTGCCGTGGCCGTAGGCGCCAAATAGCAAAAGCTGCTGACTATCCGTGATAGCCAGCAGCCTTTGTCGTTCCCTCAGCGGCACCGCTGCCCGCCCCATCGCGCGCATGACGTCACCAACCCGTGGCGGTGAGTCCGAGCCGGTGTGTGGCGGGGGCAATGATCAGCGCATCCATTCGCGCGCAGGTCTCGCCGTCGGGTGCATCGGCCAGATGGTGGATTTCATCGCAGATCAGCAGTGAGACGCGGGCACCGTGGCGCTCAAGTCGCAATGCGCGTCTTGCCCGCGCCGGTGCGGAGCACGACGGTTCCGCGTTGTCCCGCGGCGGTCCATCGTGACACTGCCTCTTGCTGTGCCTCGCGAGGAATACGCGGATCGAGCAGGGGAGGGTCGAACGACGTGGGTGGCTTCCGAGAGCACCGCGGCCCCCGATCGAAACGCGATGGTGGGCGACGTCAGCGACGCATCCATGGCTGCAGTTGCGCCCGTTGATCCGCTGCAGGTCATTTTTTGTCCGCCCGCACGCGCACTAACCCTTCCTGCGCGACCGATGCGACGAGTCGACCATCTTGCGTGAACACCTGGCCGCGCACGAAACCGCGCGCACCGTGCGCGGCCGGGCTGTCGATGCAGTAAAGCAGCCATTCGTCGGCTCGAAAATCCTGGTGCATCCAGACCGAGTGGTCGAGCGATGCAAGCAGCAGGCGTGGATCGCGATACGACACCGCATGCGGCAGGAGCGCGGTGGGGAGCATGCCGTAGTCCGATGCGTACGCGAGGATCGCCTGGTGCACGATCGGTTCGTCGGGCAAACGTTCGATGCAGCGAAACCACACCTGACGCAGCGGTTCGCCCGGCACATGCGTGATCGGATCGGTGGGCAGGACAGCGCGGAAGTCGAGCGGCCGATCTTGCGTCAAAATGCCACGGAGATTTGCCGGAAGCTCGTGGGCGCGCGCGCGCAGAATCTCGAGCTCGGATGTGATCGACTCCGGCGCCGCGACATTGGGCATCGTCGCCTGATGTTCGAGCCCCGGCTCTTTGACGTGGAATGACGCCGAAAGATGGAAGATCGCTTCGCCGTGCTGGATGGCCGTGACGCGTCGACTGGTGAAACTGCCACCGTCTCGCGGACGATCGACGAAGTAGACGATCGGTGCGGCCAGATCGCCGGCGCGCAGAAAGTAGCCATGCACCGAATGAGCTTCCCGCGGCGCATCGACGGTGCGTCGTGCGGCGACAAGTGCCTGCGCGAATACCTGTCCCCCGAAGACGCGCCCCGTGCCGAGATCGCGATTGAGCCCGCGATAAATGTTGACTTCGAGGGGTTCGAGCTCGAGCAGGTGGAGCAGGTCGGCGACGATGGACACGGGAGATCGGTGAGGGCGGTGGCCGTTAGTCGCTGGCCGAAATGAAGGGACGTCGAAGCGGCGAGCGCTTTGACGTCCCTTGAGTGTCTGCGAATGACCGGCAAATGTCTATCGTAGACCGGTGGTCAATTGCCTGCGTTTTGGCGGACCCTTGGCGGAATGCCGAACTGCAGCGTGAGCTTTCGGGCGTTAGCTGTGAGACCGGTGAACGCGGTGGTCTTGATGGCGATGGGAGCGAATCCGGGGCGGTCGGGCGCGGGGGATTGCGCGCCTTGGATGACTTCAATCTTGACGCCGTGGTTGGGTTGGTTCATTCGGGCGACGGTGCGGCGGGATCGGCCGGGTTTATAAAAGCCCCGTCGATTTTGCGGTGGAAGTGTATGACGGTTGCCGGGGCGCGAGTACAGTCGAGGGAAGTGGTGATGGCGCCGAAGTAAGTGGAGTTTCGGATGGGGATGGAAGGCGTCGTCGATCGAGGCTGCGCCTCCGGTGCGGTAGCCAGCACGATCGCGAGAGGCATCTTCAGCGCGAACGCCGTGCAAACTCCCGATTTTGAATGCGCTCTCCGCAATGACGATCCACGCACATGCGACGTAGTCGTTACCCCACGCCCTACTCTGCGCCGCCCGGAACTCCGCCTGCGCAAACGGCTTCCCACTCCCCGCCGCCGCCTCGCGAAAGCTCGCCGCCGAACTATCCATCCGCCCCGCGTCGCACTTCTAAACGCACGCGTACTGAATCGCCAACGTTACCAACGCTCGATGCAACCGAAAACGCGGTCGTGTCCTTCGTCGGCAGCTGTCCTTCGCGATCGAGTCGATCCGCCAACGTCCGCCCCGACGCCAGCTCCATCACGATGTACGGACGCCCGTCGTACGCACCCGTGTCGTACACATGCAGAATGTGCGCGTGCTCGAGCTGCGCGGTCACTTGCACTTCCTAGCGAAGGCGCGCCAACGTGTCCGACGACAACGCATCTTCGCGCAACAGCTTGATTGCCACTTCGCGGTCGAGCACGCGGTCACGCGCGTGATACACGACCGCGTGCCCGCCGCGACCGATTTCAGCGGTGATTTCGTAGCGATCGGCGAGTACAAACGGTGGAGTCAGCGACACCAACTAGTCATCCCAATTTGAAGCGCACATGGAACGTCCCCACACCCGCCAGACCAGCATAACTC
>JAYUWD010000075.1:0-7075 GCA_043753735.1 Gemmatimonadaceae bacterium | reverse complement strand
TCGTAATGCCGTTCTGTGCATCCGCAATTACCGCTGGCCAGTCTACCGCGGCGCGTTCGGCGGGCGTGCGTGCCATGTTGGCCCGGATGCGCGCGCGGTAGCTGCGAATGAGCCTCACGAATTCGACCTTCGAGAAGCCGGTCGCCGACGGAATCCACGTGGTCGGGATGGGAAACCCTTGATCGCCGATGGCCGCCGCGTTGGTGAAGTCGATCGCGCGCTGGAACGCCGCGTACGCCGAGTCAGCTGCCACTCTGTGACTCACCAACTTGCCGGCGTCTTGCGCATCCGTAGCCGCGGTGATGACGGCCGCCGAATCGTGCATCAGAGCCACGTAGCCCAGAGACAGGCCGCGCAGAAACTCTGCATACGCCTTCGCCCGATTGTCGCGCGCGGGCGATCCGAGCGTGAGTCCGCCAGCCACCTGCGCGAGGTAGCTGGACGCCACACGATTGACTTCGCCAAGAATGGAGTAAAGTCGGTACTGCTCACCCAGGCACGAGTTGCCCGGCGCGTTTGAGTTCGTGGCACCGGAGAACGGGGCGCGCTGGTTCTGACAGCTGTTGGCGAGACTGGAGTAGTTCATGAGAGACATGACGTTGGCCATGCCCTCCAGATTAATTGTGCTGCCATACACGCCCGTCGACCAGCGTTTGTAGTACGTGCCAAGCAACGCTTCCGCATCGTTGGGAGTACCAAGCACGCGCTTGGTATCACCCGAATTCGGATTCGTCACTTCGAGATTCTTCTCACAGGCGCTGACGCCGACCATGGCCGCGAGCAGCGCGCATGTGATCAGTTTGCGAGTCATGAAGTGATGGCTCCTAGAAGCGCGAAGAGAGAGTGAACGTGAAGGTGCGCAGATTGGGGAATCCGAACGCATCCACCTGATTGATCAAACCGTTGCCCTGCTGGCCGCCCGTGACGCCAACTTCTGGATCGAGGCCGCTGTAGTTGGTGAGCGTCAGGATGTTGCGGCCGATGAACGATACCGTCCAATCGCCCACACCAGCTACCCGACCCACCTTGTAGCTCAGGCTCAACTCGCGAAGCTTCGCGTACGAGCCGTTCTCAACGTTGTAGTTGTTGGGGCCGAGCTGGTCATAAAAACCACCCGAGCCAGCGCCCTCGCTCCCACCAACGCGCCAGCCATAGCCGATTGGCTTCGCGGTTTCGACTGTAGCGTTGCCTTGATCGAACGTACCAGAGCTGAAGTCGAGGAGCCCCCAGCCTTCGCCCTGATTGTTGATCTGGAAACCGATCGTGGCGTCTACAAGGGCATACAGCGACAGGCGCTTGTAGGTGACCGTGCTGTTCACGCCGGTGCGGAAGTTGGGTAGCGTGTTGCCCAGAATGTGCAAGTTGCCAAGACCTTCGCCCTTCTCACCCTTGAGGGGACGGTCGATGATCGGGTGACCAAATTGCAGCGGGAAGTTCCACGGCGAGTTCGCCGCCGAAAGCTTGGTCTGCCACAGGTTTTTGGTGATGCCATCCTTGTAGCTGTTCCCTTCGCCCGTCCAGACCACCCACCCCTGATCGTTCACCTGGAACGCTTTGCCGTCGCCGCAGTTGGCTTGGATGGCCGCGGGCATCATGCCGCAGCTCTTGTAGAATTGACGACCGTAGATGTTGCCGTAGCGGTTGATCGGGTAGCCGTCTTGCATGGCTGGGTTCGCCGAGATCTTGAAGAAGCTGCCCGTGCCGTTACCCACATTCGCATTCACGAAATACTCGGGAATGTCCAGCTGCGTGATGTAGGTGCGGGTGCGATCCCACGTGCCGCGCACACTCCACTGCAGGTCTTTCTTTGTGATAAGCGGCAGATTCAGGGCGACTTCCGCCGTCTTGTTCTGCAGCGTTCCGGCGTTACGCCACTGGCTCGAGAAGCCGAGTGCGGCTGGCGTCGGCACGTTGAGGATCTGGTTTTTTGTGTTCGAATTGATGTAGGAGAACTCCACACCAAGACGGCCGAACAACGTGAGATCGGTACCTAGGTCTGTCTCGGTCGTCGTTTCCGGCCTGAGCTGCGTATTGCCGGCCTGGCCAAGCGAACAGCCGCTGGTGCTGCAGGAATACGTTTCGTACTGCGCCGTGAAGTTGGGCGTGTTGCCGGCCGAACCGCGCGACGCCCGCAAACGGAAGTCGCTCACAAACGGCAGCTTGTACCACGATTCTTCCGACACGCGCCATACGCCGGACACGCGACCGAACGGGGCCCAGCGATTGCCGGCACCGAATAGCGAGCTGCCATCGTAGCGATACGTGCCGTCGAGGATGTAACGGCCTTTGTAGTCCAGATTCGCGCCGCCCACGAAGCCCATGTTCTTGACCGTCTGGCTGCTCGACGATGCCGTCTGGTTCACCGTGGTGTTGCTCAACGTGAACACATCCTTCACGACGTACTGCTCACCGGTCGCACTGTTGATGCTCAGGACGTCCTGATCGTACAGGGCGCGGAAGTTGATCTTGCCGCCAAGGTCCTTCATGAGCTGCTTGCGGAAGGTGGCCGAAAGCTGCGCATTCATGGCCTCCTGCCCGCGGTCACCAAGCGTCTGTTGGCCGAAGTTGGTGGCGGTGCTCAGCGTGAAAGTACGATAGCCCTTCTGGAAATACTGATTGTTCACACGCTGACGGTTGTCGTACGAGTACAGTGCCTCGAACGTGGCCCACTCAGCCGGCGTGTACGTGCTGCTGATGCTTGCGAGATAACGCTGCGAATTCTGCGTCGCATTGTAGAACTGCTGATCGTACAGGAACGTGCCGCCGCCATTACCCGTGCCGCGCAACCCGCCGCCACCGCCGCGCACGATCGGACGCCCCAGCGTGTCGATCGCGAGGTAGTCGGTGCCAGCTGGCGCGCCGCGCAACAGCTGACCAAAGATCGTCCCGTTGGACGAACCGCCGTCGCGCAGGTCCGTGGTGGCACGATCGAAGAAGCTGCTCACCGACACCGTCCAATTCGGCCGGATGTCGTAGTCGAGGTTGACACGTGCTCGGCGCTGCTGCTGCCCGTTCAAACCAGAAACGGCCCCTGCGTCGCTGGTCGCCGAACCGCTCACAAAGTACCGCACACTGCCCGCGCGCCCGCTCGCGTCGATCGAGTTGAGTGAGATCGGATTGTTGGTCAACGCCTGCGACAGCGAGTTGTAGTACTTCCCCGGCCACATGTTGGCTTGGTACACGTTCAACAGCTCACCGCCGGCGACCGCCGGTGCATTCCACTGCATCGAGTACGGCGTGCGAATGGTGTCGGCGTTCACGTTGTTGATGCGCAAGATCTCGCCCATCCACGACGTGGTGCGCGAGCAGCTGCCGATGTTGGCCGAGCCCTGCAGGCAAAACTTGCTGCCGGTTTCATCAAGCTGCAGATGATGGTTGACCGGCTGCCCGTACTGCAGGCTGTTCAAGTCGCTGACGCCGTATTCGGTGCGGAAGTTGAACTTCACCCCTTCGCGTGCGGCACCACGCTTTGTCTTGATGATGATCACACCGTTAGCGGCGGTCGATCCGTACAACGATGCACCCGCCGCCCCTTTGACTACTTCCACCGACTCGATGTCGAGACCGCCAATTTCATCGAGGCTGTTCACGCGCTGAATTGCACCATCCACGATGATCAGCGGGCTGTTGCTACGGCCTGCGGCGTTGATGGACGTCGGGCCGCGCATCATGATTTCCGGAGTTCCACCAGGCTTGCCGCCCGGCGACGCGATACGCATGCCGGCCACCTTGCCCTGCAAGGCGGTGATCGGATTCAAGGCCGGGACAGGAAGGTCTTCCGTCGTCAGGCGGGCGATCGAAAACGGCACCTTGGCGCGTTCCGTCCCCTCGATCGATCCCGTGACCACAACTTCGCTCAGGCGGTTCAGGTCCTGCTTGAGCGAGAAGTTGAAGGTTTGGTTTCCCGGCTTGATCGTGATCGGGAGAAACGCTGGCTTGTAGCCGACCGCCCGAACGCGCAGCACGACCGCCTGCCCAGCTACACGCGCAGCAGGAATCACAAGCGAAAAGGTGCCCGTCGCGGTGGTCGGAACCGACAGCACTAACTCGGCAATGAAGACGTTTGCAAGCTCCAACGCCTGCCCCGCCTCCGTGGTGACTTTACCGGTAATGACGGCGTTTTGTGCGTGCGCGCGGGCAGTCGGCAGGGCGAGCAGTGCGCCGAGCAACGCCAATCCTGTCCATCGCACGCGGTGCAGCAGCTTCATCGTGGTCATCTCACTCCCTTGTGGTGATAAAGGGGACTGCAGAACGACAGGTGCCGCCCCTCGAGCAAGCGTCGCCACTTGACGAAAAGCCCCGGCCAGCAGAGGTACCGATCTGCATCACGCAGCGTCGGCGCTGTAAACAGTGCGCACGTCCATCCCGTGGAGGGGACGACGTGCGGTGCAGCGGGACCAATCGCATTGGCCCCAGAGCCCTATGCTACGGAACACACCCTAATCCCGCAATAGCGGAGTGATCTTTACCGATTGATACCGTAAGGTCCCGTTGTGTCACACGCGACCCTCTTGTCCCTTTCTGCGTCAACACGAACGCAGCAAGGGATCAATCGTTCGATGACGGGATGATAGGCTTCGCAATGACAACCGTACGCGTGCATTCCGCGTCACACTCCGGTCACTCGGCTAAACGCGAGCGACTGGGATCAGCATTCGCGCGCACGGCAGATTGTCTGGTCGAGACGAATCCGCGCTGCGCGCATCAGTTTCACTTCATTGCTTCAACGAGATCCACCAGAAACCGACCGCGCCAACGTTGAGGGTGTCCAATTGAATCCCACCGTAAAAGCATTGCCGCTGCCGTATTGATCCGAGCCACTGAAAACGCCGGCAACACGCAGCGCGAACTGCTTGTTCACCTGCAGGCTCGCGCCGAGGTCGAAGTTAAGCGTCAGCTCCGTGTTGTCGCTGCGGGGTGCCTTTCCGTTCAAGATGTCCAGCGAAACGCGTGGATGCACATAGGGTGTGATCGACATCCCCTCATCGAGCGGGAATGTATGGCCGATGCTCACACCCACCGGCACGCGCACCAACGAATTCCCACTACCGAACGCCACACCAACGCCGACGGTACCAAGCACGTCCAATGGCTGGTCGCCACTCGCACGCAGCAACTCCTTTCCGCCCGATCCACCGACAAAAAGCACCAGCCCCCCACTGCCGGATGGATCGGCAATTCCGGCGTCGAGTCCAAGATGCATCCCTGCCCCCGCCCCCTCGCGCCACTGAAAAAGCGCCGTCGTACCGCGCCCCCCGGTGATCGCCGCCGTGTAGTCTCGCGTGGAGGCGGTCGGCAATTGCAACGAGGGATAGTTGAAAGCTTGTGCTCGCGCGACGTTCGGTACGAGGGCACCCGCAGCTCCGATCGCAACGAGCAGCGCGCCGAATGCCATGGTGCGTGCTGTCGTGGCAGCACGCACCAACGGAACGGCCGGATTCACCAAGGATACAAATTTCATGAATGCTCCGTATGCTCTATGGGTTACAAAAACGGTGGATGATGTGCGCAGAATACTACGTCTTCACCGCGACGCGGTTCCATCCATTCCCCTGAGCCTCCGGATCGCTACCTTCACACTTGTGCAACGTTTTGCGATGGTGATGCTCGTCGCTGCTGTCTGCCGGTCCGCGCCTTTGTACGCGCAACCGTCGCGCACTCGCGTGCCAACCGACTCGCTGGTGCGCGAAGCCCGCGAGAAAGCCACTGTCGGTGATACTGTGGCCTCACTTGAACTGCTCGAACGCGCAACCGATCAGTCACCGCGCGACCCCGATGCGTTGTACTGGCGCGCTGTCGTCCTCTCCCGTACCACCGGCCTCACGCTCGTCGATACACCGCGCCGCATGCTCGCGTGGCTGCTGCTCAATCGCGCCGCCAGCATCGACTCTCGCAACCCACGCTATCTCATCGAACTCGGCCGATTGCGGCTCAATACGCCAATCATGCGCGTCGAAGCCGAGCGTCTCTTTCGTCGCGCGCTGACGGTCGCGGAAAGCAACGGCGATCCAGTGCAACTGGCCGAAGTCGCGTACGAGCTCGGCCAGATCAAGACGCGTCGGTATCTCACCGGTCGCAATCGCTGGCAGTACACGGGGAACCTGATCTTCGATCCGATTGCAGCGCGGCGCCGTCTGCACTACACACGCGAATTTCTCGAACAGCTGGCGCGCCCGATCGAACGTGCGGCCTTCGTCGATCGGAGTGAAGCCGAGGAATACTTTCGACGCGCACTCGCTGCTCAGCCCGCACACGAGGCCAGTGCCGTTGCGTTGATGTCCGTGCTCTACGACCAGAAACGCTACGACGAGATGCTGACCATCGCCGCACCGTCGTTGCAACAGTCCGATGCCACCGCACGGGTGTACCTCGCGGCTGGACTTGCCGAGTACCGGCGCGGACAGCTCGATGAGGCGGATAAGCTGTACGCGCGCGCGCTCGCGAAACTCACACCGGGTCTGCGCGCTGGACTGCTCGACCTGGGCCGGATTCTGCGAAAAGGCGACTCCACTCGCGTTGCGGGAGTCAACGACTCAGAACGCGCGCGTACAGACAGCGCATTTTGGGAAGCGGCCGATCCGATGCTCTCCACCGCGCCCAACGAAGCACGCCTCGAGTTTCTTTCGCGCATGGCCTACGCCGATCTTTTTTTTACCGACGCCGAAACGCGGCAGATTGGCTGGAACACCGATCGCGGGCTGATCCTGGCGCGATACGGTGAGCCACCGGTGATCGCCACGTTTCCACCCAGCACGGATATCGATGCGGGTGATGCGATCGGTCGCGTCATCACAGTCTGGTTCTATCCACGCGCGGAAGTCGAGTTTGTCTTTTTCGGACCACCAGCCATCAATTCGGCGTCGTTCGCAGGCAACTATCGCGATTTCGCCGACGAGCGCCGCGATGTGTCGCCGTTCATGCTCGACAACTTGCCGTTCGTGATGGCCGTGGATTCACTGCCAACCCAACTGGCGCGGTTCCGCGGGGCTACGCCGCGGGAGACTGAAGTGGTCGTCGCCGCATCCGTGAATACGTCGCGACTCTATCGCGGTGCGGAGATCGATCGGGGAGTGCT
>JAYUWD010000074.1:0-2284 GCA_043753735.1 Gemmatimonadaceae bacterium | reverse complement strand
GATCACGCGCGAGGCTCAGGCGCAATCAGTGTCGGCGCAAACTGGCTCGATGCCATCAGCGGCCGCGGCGTGGTGGCATCATGTGCAGGTGCTCGCCGACGATTCGCTCAAGGGGCGGGACACTGGAAGCCCCGGTCACGAAAGTGCGGCGCGGTATGTGGCTGAGCAGTTTCGATTGGCGGGGCTTACGCCTTCGGGCACCGATGGCTGGTTTCAGCGTGTCGGTTTTGTGGAGACGCGGCTCGACACCGCGCATCTCGCGCTCGCGCTGCGCGAGCAAGGGAGCTGGTCATCGCTCAGAGCTGGACGCGACCTGCGCATCACGCCGCGGCTGGCAACCGGCAATGTCGAGGGATCGCTCGTATTTGTCGGCTACGGATTGTCACTGCCACAGGCCGGCGTCGATGAGCTGAACGGACTCGACCTGCGCGGCAAGATCGTCGTGCATGTGAGCGGCGTGCCGACAGGACTTTCGGCAGCGCTGCAGGCGCATGGCACGCGTTCGCGCTGGACGGCGATGCAAAGCGCCGGTGCCGTCGGGATCATTGCCATCGGTATCGGCGCAACAGGCGCGTGGAACGAAAGCGGCGTCGCAGCAATCACTGTCGCCCTTGCCGACACCACCCTCGACGACGCGCGCGGACAGCGGCTTGGCGCGACTCTCAATGCAGCGTTGGCGCCGCGCCTGTTCGCCGGCAGCGGCATCGTGTGGGACAGCGTGGTCGCGATCGCCAAGCGTGGCGGGGCGTTGCCGACCGGTGCACTGAACGTTTCGCTGCGCGCGACACTGCCGACCATTCAGCGCACCCTTTCGTCACCGAATGTCGTCGGCATCATTCCGGGTACCGATGCACGCCTGCGTAATGAAGTCGTCGTTTTTTCGGCACACACCGATCATGTCGGCACCTTCAAGGGCCCAATCCTCACCGGCGACAGCATCTTCAACGGCGCGATGGACAATGCATCAGGCGTTGCAACCCTCATCGAGACGGCGCGCCTCGCCATGCAACGCGGTGGCAACAAGCGCACGCTCGCATTTGTCGCCGTCACCGCCGAGGAGAAGGGATTACTCGGCTCGCGCTACTTCGCTGCGTATCCATCGCTCCGCAGTGGTGCCGTCGTTGCCAATCTCAACACCGACATGTTCCTGCCGCTGTTCGCGATGAAAGGCGTGTTCGCTTACGGCTACGAAGAATCCGATCTGGCCGACGATCTCGACGCGGTACTGGCCGCGCGCGGACTGAGCGTGCTTCCCGACCCGGAACCGCAGGAGAATCGATTCGTGCGCAGCGATCAGTACAGCTTCATTCGGCAAGGCACGCCGGCCCTCGCCTTCAAATTGGGCTATCGCATCGGAACGCCGGAAGAAAAAACGTTCACCGGCTGGGTTCGGGAGCGCTATCACAAGATGAACGACGATCTCGCGCAACCGATCGACTTTGATGCCGCCGCCGCGTTCGACGCGTTCTACGCGGATCTCGCGCTGCGTGTGGCCAATCGTGCGACCAGGCCTGCGTGGCGGGCGGGGAGTTTCTTTGCGAAGCCGGTGATTACGCCGTAGGCGCGCGACCAGCCTGCAGATCCGCCAACAGATCGAGAAGCCCAACCGCTTCCCGCGATTGATTTCAGGGTGCAGCAGAGAAAATAAGGCTTCAGCATCGACCTCGACCTGTCGCTCCCGGCGGCGCGGGTCGTACGCGCGCTGAACCAGATCATTGAGCGGCGCGCTCCACCTAAGCGGATTCGCTGTGACAACGGCCCCGAGTACTTAAGTCCGACGGAGCATCAGTGGGCGAAAGACAAGGGCATCCAGTTGGAGGAGGTTTAGAGCTTCTTCGCCGCGTTTGAACACGAGGAACGTGCGGTCGCTCAGCGTCGGATGACCTGAGAAGTCGCAACGACAAAGCTGGATGTAGCCTTCAGTAATTCGATTCCCAGCCCTTGAGCGCCAATCGGCGCCCCAGCCGAAGCGGGGCGCCGATCGCGTAACTCGTCGATTCACCAAGTGGCTAGGGAGGGAATTGAACCCCCGACACGCGGATTTTCAGTCCGCTGCTCTACCAACTGAGCTACCTAGCCATACGACCCGAGCAGCGTCCCGCCCGAGTCGAGCTGTCAATCATAACCGAGTGCATGGCGTCTCCCAAGCCCTGAGCCGCGGATCGGCAAAGCGACTACGATCCCCGCCCCACCTTCACCACATGCGCGTTCACCGCATGGTTGAACCGCAGCCCGAAAATCCCGTCCGTCGCGATCTGACTCTTGGGAATCGACACCGCCGTCG
>JAYUWD010000073.1:0-7089 GCA_043753735.1 Gemmatimonadaceae bacterium | reverse complement strand
AACCCGCGCGCACCCTGTCGATGCGGGCAAGTCGCTCGAGGCCGGAGTCTGCCGCCCGCCCAACAAATAACCACGCACCACCCGCCACTGCGACGGCGACACCGAGTCCGATCAGTGCGCGGGTACGAATCCCATCCGCTTCTTCACTCACGCTATCGCTCACGTGTACGGTTGTGTCGGGAGCAGGCGCGGCGCCTTGCGTGCTCGCGTCGCCTGCTCGAATGCATAGGCAATCGATATCAGCTTTCCCTCGGTCCATGCGCCGCCGATAAACGAAAGCCCCAGTGGACACTCAGCGGCAAAACCCATTGGCACGGTGATGCTTGGATAGCCAGCCACCGCGGCGACACTCGAATTGCCACCGGTGTACCGATCACCATTCACAAGATCGGTTGGCCAGGTAGGTCCGTTGGACGGCGCGATGATCGCATCGAGTGAATGCTTGGCGACAACTGCGTCGATTCCCTGTGCGCGCGACAACATGCGACAGAGCGCGAGTGCATCCCGGTACTTGGTATCGGTAAGCAGGCCGCGCGACTGCGCGCGCTCAAACTGCTCCTGACCGAACCATGGCATTTCCCGCGATGTGTTGGCCTTGTTATACGCGATCAGATCTTCGAGCGATTTCAGCTTGGTGCTGTTGCCACGCGACCGCAAATAGGCGTTGATGCCATCCTTGAATTCGTAAAGCAGCACTTCGTTTTCGGCTTCGTCATACTTGCCAACCGTAGGTACGTCGGCCGGATCCACCACGATTGCGCCACCCTTCTTGAGCGCGGCAATCGCAACTTCAAACGCTTGGTCGACAAGCGGATGAAAGCCAGCCATGTTGCGCGCTACGCCAATCCGTGCGCCGCGAAGAGCGGTCGCGTCCAGGAACGTGGTGTAGTTGGCAGGCGTGTGGCCGCGACTTTCTTTTGTAGCTTCGTCGCGCTCATCGATGCCGGCCATCACGGTGAGCAGCGTCGCGGCATCGGCAACGGTGCGCGCCATTGGGCCTGCGGTATCCTGGGATGCCGAGATCGGAATGATGCCGCTCCGACTCACAAGACCAACAGTCGGCTTGATGCCAACGAGTCCACAGATGGACGACGGACAGATGATCGATCCGTCGGTTTCGGTTCCGATGCCGACCGTCGCAAGATTCGCTGAAATTGCGCTACCCGTACCCGAGCTCGAACCGCAGGGATTGCGATCGAGCACGTACGGATTGCGGGTCTGACCACCGCGGCCACTCCATCCACTCGTTGAACGCGTTGAGCGAAAGTTCGCCCACTCACTGAGATTCGTCTTGCCGAGCAATACGGCACCAGCTGCACGTAGCAGCTCCACGATGTGCGCGTCGCGCGGCGCTGACGAACCGGCAAGTGCAAACGAACCCGCAGTTGTAGCCATCTTGTCGGCGCTGTCGATGTTGTCCTTGATCAACACCGGAATGCCGTGCAATGGGCCGCGTGTTTCGCCCCGCTTGCGCTCGGCGTCCATGCGATCGGCAATTGCCAACGCATCGGGATTGCGTTCAATCACGGAACGCAGCGACGGCCCCGATGAATCGATCGCGTCCATGCGCGCGAGATAGGCCGCGGTCAGGGTGTGCGAGGAAAGTGTCCCTTTTTCCATGCGCGACTGCAGCTGCGCGATCGTCATCTCCGCAAACGGAAATGGAGCAGGCTGTCCGGGAGTTGCTGCGTGCTTGGGTTGCCCTGCACCTCGCGTCTGCCTTTTCGTTGTGTCCTGCGCTGAAAGGCCAGCGGCCGCAGGTATCAGCAAAGCAGCCGCGCCCGCCGCGACCGTGCGTTCCATGAAGCGCCGTCGATCCATGGCCGACGTCAAATCGTTCGCTCGCTCGTTGTTCGAGTCGGCGTCATCCGTATTGCCGGTCAGTTTGTCCTGCGCCATACACACTCCTCAAACTGCGGCCAGCGCAGTCTCGAAATCGTTCAACAGGTCGCGCACATCTTCAAGGCCGATGCTCAGTCGCACATAACCGTCTGCCACATCATCACCGCCCCACCGTCCGCGACGTTCGGCGCTGGTATGAATGCCGCCAAAACTCGTCGCCTCGTTCACCAATGTCGTTGCGGCAAAGAAGCGTTCCACCGCCGCGCGATCGGCGAGCGTGAATGCCATCACCGGTCCAAAACGTGCCATCTGTTGTGACGCGATCGCGTACGACGCATCGTTTGGCAAACCGGGATAGCGTGTATTCGATACCTTCGCGTGCGATGACAAGTACGTCGCCACCTGCAATGCCGTCTCGCACTGACGCGCAAGTCGCACATCCAGCGTACCGAGCGAACGATGGGCGAGCCACACTTCCATGGGGCCGGGAATCACACCCATGCGCGTGCGCCAGGTCCGCAGTGCGTCGGCCCACGCAGCGTCCTTCGCGGCCACATGGCCAAGCACCACATCGGCATGGCCCGTCATCGCTTTGGTATCTGAGACGACGGCAAAGTCAGCACCAAGTGCAAGCGGACGTTGGCCGAGGACGGTGGCAGTCGTGTTGTCGACGGCAACGAGTGCGCCAACATCGTGTGCGGCGCGACACAACGCCGCGATGTCGCATACATCGAGCCCCGGATTGGTCGGCGACTCAAGCCACAACAACGTTGCGCCACTCAGCAACGCGCGCTGGGCACCATCTACCGTCGGCGCCATCACCACTTCAATTCCCCGCTCGGCGAAGTACGTAGTCGCGATCAGACGCGTCGTGTAATAACTGTCGCTGGGCATGACGACCTTTTGTCCAGGCTTGAGCGTGGTCGCGAGCAACGCCGCGGTCGCGGCCATGCCTGAGGGAAACAATACCGATGGTCCACCCTCAAGCTCTTCAAGCGCGGCCTCGTATCGCGTCCACGTTGGGTTGTGAAAGCGCCCGTACGTAAACGGCGAATCGGCAACGTCACCAGCCGCATGATATGGTGCAGCAAACGTCGGTCCCGGCAGATACGGTGCGCCGGGCTCCGCATGCGGCAACCCTGCGCGCACAACTTTCGTGGCGTCGCACAATTCCGGCTGCGATTTGTTCTCTACGTGTTCAGACATTTGCGGCGACTCCAAAGCGGCTTTCCAGCCAGGTCAACGTCGAATGCAACACATCGTCGCGAACGGATCTGCGCGAGAGAAACAGGTCGTGCACGCCGTCAGGAAAGTTCTGCAACGTGACGTCACGACCAATGCCCGGACCGCGCCCTTTCATGTGCTCGACGTCAAGCACAATATCATTGGCGAGATACGCATCCTTCCACTCGTCCTCTGCCAACATCGACGACCCGGCGTGCAGCAGCAACACTGGCGACGCAATCGATAGTCCCTTGGCCAGACGCGCCTGTACTTTGCGAACAGCACGCACCCAACCGAAATATGCAGGAAATCCAAGCAGCGGCTTCCAGCGCAGATCGTACGTCCACTCGCCGTGATGCTCCTTGAGCAGACTGTCCCCATACCAACGAGACACTGCCTTCGGATCGGAAGCCGATGGAATGATCGCACCAAGCAACGTTGCAACCTTGAGCTTTATTCTGCGAGATGCAGGAATCGCAAAATCGAAGAACGGACTGTTGAGCACCAGCCCCTGCACATCGTTGCGCAGCGCACCCCGATGCATGTACCACGACGTGATCAATCCGCCGGTTGAGTGACCAAGCAGTACGAGCGTATCATGTTCTTCTTCGCGACGAACGATATCGATCGCGAGCGACAACTCTTGGTCGTAATGCGAAAGATTGGTGGTGTAGTTGGGTCGATTGCCGCCGCGCAGTGAGCGACCATACCGACGCAGGTCGAGCGCGTAGAAATCCCAACCGGCCTTCGCAAACGCATCCGCGACATGCGTCTGAAAGAAGTAGTCCACAAAACCGTGCACATACAACACGGCTCGGCGCGTTTTCTCAGTTCGATGCCGGCGGACCAACGTCGCGCACAACGGACCATCGTCATCGGGCGTGAGTGGCAACGTCGTCGATTCGTAGCCCGGCAGCGCGCTGTCGTCGCTCCAGACGCGAGTTTGCGCCAAGTCGAGAAGCGTCGCCGGCGAAACCGTCACGGGCGCGGTGGAAATTCCGCGTCGTCGAGCGCGCGCGCGTCGTCGATGAGCATTACCGGAATCCCATCCTGCACGGCGTACACCAGCTTGTCCGCGCGACACACCAGTGCTTCCGGCGGACCGGCATAATGCTCGAGCGGGCCTTTGCACTTGGGACAGACGAGAATTCGCAGCAACTCGGCAGACAACATCATGGATCAGGCTCCGCTCGGACGAAAAGGGGCCGGCGCCGCCGCACTCATTTTGAGGCGCGGACCTCCGATCAGCTCCATGCAATATGGAATCGCTGCGAAGATTGCGCCGAGGCATTCTTCGATTGCAGCGGGCTTGCCGGGAAGGTTGATGATCAGCGATCCACGCCGCGTACCGGCGATCTGTCGCGAAAGAATGGCCGTGGGGACGGTTTGCACGGAAACGGCGCGCATCCGTTCACCAAAACCCGGAAGCAGCCGATCGCACACCGCCATCGTGGCCTCTGGTGTCACATCGCGTGGCGATGGTCCGGTCCCGCCCGTGGTCACGATCAATGGGCAGAAGTGAACGTCGGCGAGTTCGCGCAGCGTCGATTCAATCGTTGACCGACTGTCGGGAATGAGCCGGTATTCTTTGCTCCACGAGGTCTCGATCCATCGACGGAGCACCGCCTCGATTGCGGGGCCAGACTTGTCGTCGTAGATGCCGGCGCTTGCTCGGTCCGAGACGGTCACGATACCAAAGGGGATCTCCATCCCCGAAGTTACTACATCGGATGTGAAGAGGGATGGTCAACGCAACGCCGGTCGCCATCTACGGGGGCCTGCTCTTCATGTGCGGCGCGGCCTACCACATCCCGGAGGTCGATTGACGGACGTGCGCACGCACATTGAGCCCACGGCAATCCGCCCTTCTACTTCATCCCCGCACACGCCGTCGCGCCGGCCGCATCCGCCGCGCCATACTGACCAATCACCAACTGCGCCGGTCGACGATCACGCATCGGCTGCAGTACATAAAGGGTGGCAAATGACGCATCGCAGATATCAGGGAGCACCGGTCCACCCAGCGCTTTGATGATCGCAGGCACCGTGTTGCTGTGCCCGACCACCAGCACCACTCCCTTCTGTTTGCGTACCGCGGCGGTGACGGCAGCGATGTGCGCGGCCGGAGTGCCTCCTTCGAGTGCGACGACTTGCTCCCTGAGGCCAAGTTTGATCGCCAAAGGCTCGCCAGTCTCCACCGTGCGTTTGCGCGATGTCACGATGATTGCACTCGGCGTCGTGTTCGCCAGCGCATCGACCAGCGCCAGCGCGCGCGCCTTGCCCGCAACGCTCAGCGACGGATCCGGATCGGTTGGCGACGCTTTTTCGGCGTGACGAACCAGCACCACCAACGATGGTCCGGTTTGCGCGCGGAGAGCGGCTGCGCCGACCCTCGGCGCGCCGAGCAACAGGAGCGGGAGCAGCCATGTCGCAGTCCGGCGCGAAGGAAAAGCCGACGGACGCCGACGCATGCCGATCCCGCTCGGGTAACTCGGCGCGGCCCGCATCAGCCGCGAGACCTCGTTGCACCGACACCGATCAGCGCGATTCCGGCCGCGACGGCAACAGCACCAACCCACGTCGGAACCGACTGTTTTTCCGAGACTGACGCCTTGAGCGGACCCATGTCGATCACGGTCTTATCCCTGGTGAAGGAAGCGCCACGAAGCAGAATGAAACCACCGGCCACCAACAACACGATACCCCCAACGACGGAACCACGCATGACAGCTCCCCAGTGAAAATTTCCCGACGGACAGATCGCGAATCGACGAGTCCGTGTCAGACGAGCACAGCATTTGGCGTGCCACGAGAACAAAACGGTGAGTACACTTTGCTCTCGATTATTTGTGGCCGCACTTTCACGCGGCGTACGCGACGCTGGCAACATCCCAGTTGATCGCAGCAAGCACGGCATCGAGATAGTCAGGGCGACGGTTCTGATATTTCAGATAATACGCGTGCTCCCACACATCGACGCCGAGTACCGGCCACGCGCCGTCGGAAAGTGGCGTGTCTTGGTTGGGTAGGCCTTTCACCGTCAGCTTGCCGGCGCCATCGCGCACGAGCCACGTCCACCCGGAACCAAATTGACCAACGCCCGCGGCTTTGAGTGCGGCAACGCATGCGGCGAGTGAACCAAAATCGCGTGTAACTGCGGCAGCCAGCGCACCGGTTGGTGCCTTTGCGCCCCGTGGCGCGAGCAATGGCCAGAACATCGAGTGATTGGCATGACCGCCGCCGTTGTTGCGCACCGCGTTGCGCACACTGTCCGGCAGCGCCGAAAGTCCCGACAGCAGTTCACGCAAAGTCTTGCCTTGCAACGCCGGCTGCGTCTCGAGCGCCTTGTTCAGATTTGTCACGTACGCCGCATGATGTTTGTCGTGATGAATACCCATCGTCATCCGATCAACCGCAGGCTCGACAGCGTTGTTGGCGTAGCCGAGTGGCGGGAGCGCAAACGGATACTTCTGCAAAAGCACGTCGGCCGCGGCTCGCCAATTGTGCGTGGCAGCGTTTGCGATGTCGGTCGTGCCGAGAAGACCGAGGCCGACGGCGGAGGCGGCGGAGGTGCGGACGAATGCGCGGCGGTCCATGAGAAGGGGAAGGGGTTGGGTGGGGTGGGGTGGGGTGGAGCAGGGGTTCGAGCTTGTTGAACTACAGTGACCAGTAGGCAGTTCAAGTGAGGGAAGCCTCCTTCCCTCAATATCTCGTCAGGTACCTCTCCAACTCCCACGCCGAGACCTGCCCGTTGTACTCCCGCCACTCACTACGCTTCGCTGCCAGGAACTGCTGCGTCACATGCTCGCCAAGCGCGGCCGTGATCACTTCGTTCTTTTCGAGTTCGTCGCATGCTTCGTTGAGATCGTGAGGAAGATCATCCACGCGCAACCGACGACGTTCGCGAAATGACATTTCCCAGATGTTCGTGTTCACCGGTTCGCGCCAATCGGCTTCGGTCGCGAGCCCGTCCAACCCGGCAGCCAGCATGACCGTGAGCGCGAGATAGGGGTTCGCACTCGG
>JAYUWD010000072.1:0-7117 GCA_043753735.1 Gemmatimonadaceae bacterium | reverse complement strand
CTCAGGATGAAAGGGAATCGGTCGCCATTTTGGGCGGGATGAAGCGGTCGAGATAGATCACGAGCGATTCCATGCCCGCTACATACCCCGCCAACACGTTCTCGGTATCGCGTTCCGGCAAAGCCGTTCCTCGCACGAGCGCAGTCACTCGCTCGAACGGTGCTGCATTGAATCCGCACTGCGTGGCCACCCCGCTTACCACCTGCAATGCGTCGCGCGGTGGCGTTTGCCCGTGCAACCGCAGCACGCCACGAAAAATCACGAGCAGTGAACTGAAGCTGTCCTTCAACAGCTCACTCTGGCGCTTGACGTCCGTACCAGCGGTCATCACACCACGCCGCAAGCGCAGCAGCTTTCCCATCGCCTCGTGCTCCGTCTGCAACCGAAGGTCGCTCATCTGTACCCGGATTCCGTCCAGCGGCAGCGTGCCGTGCAACAGCTTGTGCCGCTCGAGAATGTCCGCGTACTCCAACGGGAAGATGTCGGCCGACCGCAGCCACTCCGCGACGGTGAGCGTCAACGGCGGCGGATTTTTCGCTTCCTGCCATGCGCGCGTGGTTTGCGCGAGAGTGCGCAAGGTGACAAGCGCCAGCGTTTGGACGATCACAAGGATGTTCTGATCTGAGCCCGCCACCTGCTCGTCGCTGGCCGCAGACCCGTACAGCACGACCGCCCGCAACGCGCTGCCGTGCACCTGTTTGAGCTGCGCGACCAGGTCATCCAGCCCCATCGGGTTCGCCATCGAATTTCAGAGTAAGAGTCGTTGCCTCGAGCGTGCCCACCGATGCACGCAGCTACCAGTCAGAACCGCCACCGCCACCGCTGAAGCCACCCCCACCACCGAAGCCACCGAAGCCGCCACCCCCACCCCCGCCAAACCCTCCTCCACCGCTGCTCCACCCGCTGCCACCAAAGCCACCGCCACCAAAAGGAATCGGAATGCACCCTACACAGCCGCGGCGACGTCCCCCCAGTCCTTTCAGCAGCGAAAATACGACGAAAATCAGGACCAGGATCGCGATCGGACTGATCTTCCGACCGCCCTCACTGGTGCGCGACGAACGCTGCGGGAGGGGCGCGCCATCCAGTGTGACACCAAATTCCGCCGCATACCGCTGAGCGACCTGACCAGCAATCGACTCGATCGCACCGCCGTAGTCGCGCGCCACGAACAGTTCACGCGCACCCCGGCAGATCTCACCCGCCGTGGCGTCGGTGATGAACCCCTCCGCCCCCTGACCGGTCTCGATCCGACAGGAGCCCCGGCCAGTCGACGAACTCTCCTTGGGCACGATCAAAATGACGACCCCGGCATTTCGGGCCTTCTCCCCGATCGTCGCTTCGGCGCCGATTTTCCATTCTCGGCCCAGCCGCAACGACACTTCTTCGATTGGGCGACCGCTCAGGTCGGCAAGCGTGACGACGACCATGTCGCCCTTCGTCGCGGCATTGACCTTAAGCGCCAACTCTTCGAGCCGAGCCTTGACGTCCGCCGGGATGACCCCGGCAAAGTCGTTGACGTAGCCGACCGGAGTCGGCAGTGCGGGTGGCTGGGCCCGCAGCAGCGCCGGCATCGCTAGCGCCAGCAGTGCACCCACTAATAGCCGAGATTGCACGAATCGAAGAGACAAGCCAAGGCGATGAAGGAAGCGCAAGAGGTCGCGCATGCTGCCCGTACCCACAGGATAATACGTGTCGATGAAGCTTCTGGTGTCAGCGTGCGGGCGCACTCAACTAATTTTACACGAGTATTGCGATGCAATTCGCGATCCCTGGCCCTTCCAGCTCCCCTTCATGCGTGCCTTTCTTTTGCCTTTGCGCGCCCTGACGCTGCTCGTCACTCTTGTCGCCGTCGCCGCGTGCGGCCGTACCGACGCTGCCGCCCGTACCGCAGCGACGCCCGTCAGCACGACGACGCCCGCTCCGAATACGACTGCCGCCAGTCCGCGTGCCGTGGCAGCGTCTGCGCCGGGCGACACGCTTTCCGATTCCGCGCTCATCGCCAAGGCCGATCGTGGTCGCCTCATGGGCCGCGACTCCGGCGTGGTCTGGCTGGTGATGATCAGCGACTTTCAGTGCCCGTACTGCAAGCAGTGGCACGACTCGTCGATGGCTGCGGTCAAACGGGACTACATCGATCCGGGCAAGGTTCGCATGGCCTTTCTGAATCTCCCACTGCAGCAGCATCCGCATGCACGCGTTCAGGCGGAGGCGGCGCTGTGCGCGGCAGCGCAGGACAAATTCTGGCCATACTCCGGAGCACTCTTTCACGACCAGAATGCGCTCAACGCGCGCGCCGACGTCAAGCCCTACCTCGACAGTCTCGCGCGCAGCAATTCCATCGACATGACGGAGTTCGCGCGCTGCCGCAGCTCAAAAGCAATTCAGGCGCTCATCGAATCGGACATTCAGCAGGCCGGCAAAGCGGGCGTGCGTTCCACGCCCTCGTTTCTGGTCGGCGAGTTCCTCGTTGAAGGCGCCGCGCCGTACAAGGATTTTCGCAAGGCAATCGACACCGCCCTAGTCATGGCACGCACCAAGAGGTCGCGCTGAACGGAGTCGTCGCCACACTGTACTCACTCGGCCTCTTCGCCGCACGCGCAGCCTCGCGGCTCGTTCCCTCGGGCAATGGCAAAGCCACCCGCTCGGTGCACGCGCGCCGTGGCGTGCTGGATCGGGTACGAAAACAGGCTGCTGCCGTGCGCGATACCGCGAAACCGCTGGTATGGTTGCACGCGCCGTCGGTGGGCGAAGGACTGCAGGCGCGACCGGTGGCGCATGCACTCCGCGAGCGTCACCCGGAGCTGCAACTCGCGTACACCTTCTTCTCGCCGAGCGCCGAGAAGTTCGCCGAAAGCATTGGCGCCGACATTACGGACTATCTCCCCTTCGACGGCACCTCCGAGTGCGACGCGATGCTCGACGCGCTCAAACCGTCCGCACTCGTCTTCGTCAAACTCGATGTCTGGCCGGTTTTGGTTGCACGTGCAACGGCCCGCGGAATTCCTGTGGCGCTTCTCAGCGCGACGTTGGCGCCCGGATCCTCTCGGCTCGGTACGTTTTCCAAAATGCTGCTCCACGACGCCTATGCCGCGTTGCGCTCCGTCGGCGCTATCGACGCCGCACATGGTATCCGTCTTCAACTGCTCGGCGTGCGTGCGTCTGTCGTGCGCGTGACGGGTGATACGCGCTTCGATCAGGTGTGGGCCCGTGCCCAGAACGTGGACCGAGTTTCGCCAACACTCGCACCACTCGTCAGCGGTCGGCCGACGCTGATCGCCGGCAGTACGTGGCCGGCCGACGAATCGGTGCTTTGCGAATCCTGGCTGGCCGTTCGCCGTGCTTGCCCAACCGCGCGGCTGCTCATCGCACCCCACGAAACCACCGAAGAACATGTGGCGTCGCTCGAGTCGTGGGCACGGGCGCAACGGCTGCGGGTCGTTCGCCTCTCCAAGCACGCCAAGGCAGATGCAAGCGAACGCGATCCGGACGTCGTCATCATCGACCGCTTGGGAGTACTTGGCGATCTCTACGCGCTTGGCGACGCCGCGTTTGTTGGGGGTGGCTTTCACACGGCGGGGCTGCACTCAGTCATCGAGCCCGCGGCTTTTGGCATACCGGTCGCGTTTGGGCCGCGCCACACGATGAGTCGCGACGCGGGGCTCCTGCTCACCGCTGGCGGCGGGGCCACGGTGCGAACGTCACGCGCGTTGACGGAAGTCTTGACGCAGTGGCTCACCGACAAGAAAAAGCGCGAACGTGAAGGCGAACGAGCACGCGCGGTCGTTCAGCAGGAATTGGGCGCCACCGACCGATCGGTCGCGCTCATCGAAGCGTTGCTCGAGACGTAGTCTGCGGTCTCGCGCGGCTGGCTGATCGTTGAGCGGTTGCGCAACTTCCTCGCGCGTCGAGCCGCTCACCTCCCCATCAGCTTCGTTGTCCTGCATGCGTACATCGCGTCTCTTCCCATGTATCTCCGTGACCGCTGCGTTCACCGCGCTCGTACTGGGCGCGGCCTGCAGTCAACGTGACAAGACTGCCGCCGCACCGTCGACCGCAACGGTAGCGGATTCGATTCCGACCTGGTTGCTCGCGCGTGCGGTGCAGGAACGCGGATTTACGGCGAAGGTCACTGCGCGCCATGACTTTCAGTTTACCGACAGGATCGCCGCGAGCGGCATCACCTTCGTTCATCGTATCGTCGATGACGCCGGGCGCGCGTACAAGGCCAATCACTACGATCACGGCTCCGCAGTGTGCGCGGCTGACGTTGATGACGACGGAAGAACAGACGTTTTCTTCGTGTCGCAACGCGGCAGCAGTGAGCTGTGGCACAACGCGGGTGAAGCCAAGTTCACGGACATCACTTCGTCGTCCGGACTGCGCATGACCGACGCGATCGCCGTCGGATGTTCATTCGCCGACATCGATAACGATGGATTGCCGGAGCTCTTCGTTTCAACTGTTCGCCACGGCAACCACCTCTTTCGAAATCAGGGTGGAGGCCGCTTCAAGGACATCACCGTCGATGCGGGAGTTGGTTACGTCGGACACTCGTCGGGCGCGGTGTTCTTTGACTACGACAGCGATGGATTGCTTGATCTGCTGGTCACGAATGTTGGGGTGTACACGAGCAACGAAAAGGGAGCCGGTGACTATTTCATCGGACTCCCCGATGCGTTTCATGGCCATACGCATCCGGAGCGCGCCGAATCGAGCATTCTGTATCGAAACTTGGGCGCCGGTCGCTTTGCCGATGTGTCGACGGAGACGGGGCTCGTGGACAAGAGCTGGAGTGGCGACGCAACGGTGATCGATGTGAATGAAGACGGTCGCCCTGACATCTACATGCTGAACATGATGGGGCAGAACCATCTCTGGCTCAACGTCGATGGTAAGTCATTCAAGGATGCGACGGCGTCATACTTTCCAAAAACGCCCTGGGGTGCGATGGGGGCCAAGGTTTTTGATTTTGACGGTGACGGTCATCTCGATCTGTTTGTGACCGACATGCACTCGGACATGTTCGGTGAAATCGAGGCGGGCGACTGGATTGGTGAAGCGAGTAAATCAGAGACACGCACGGCACCGACCGACGTTTTTCCGACGGGTCGCAGTCAGTTCATTTTTGGGAACGCACTGTACGCGAGCACGGGTGCTGGTACGGCCACGCCATGGCGCGAAGTTTCTGATTCACTTGGCGTCGAGACGTATTGGCCGTGGGGGCTGAGTATCGATGATGTGAATGCGGATGGGTGGGATGATGTGCTCGTGATTGGCGGGATGAACTTTCCGTATCGATACAGTACGAACTCGCTGTTGCTGAACGAAGGTGGCAAGCACTTCGTCCACTCGGAGTTCACGCTCAACATCGAACCGCGTCACGATGGCGGCACAACGCAGCCGTGGTACGACCTTGATTGCAGCGCGAACGGTGTCGACCATGGCTCCAAGTCGTGCACAACGTGCGCGTCAGCCGGCGGGGAGGCAGCAGGTTGCAAGCGCAAGGCAACCGCTGATCACTACACGATGATCGCGTCACGGGGCAGCCGCTCGTCGGTGATCTTCGATGTCGATGGCGACGGTGATCTCGATATCATCACGAATGAATTCAACGCCGCGCCCCAGCTACTCATCAGCTCTCTGGCCTCGACCAGGCCGGTCAACGCTCTTCGCGTGCGTCTCAAAGGCACGAAATCCAATCGGCAGGGCTTGGGTGCCAACGTCACTGTTGTGCTTCCGGACCAGCGTCGTATCCTCAAGGTGATGGACGGCAAATCTGGGTATCTCGCTCAAAGCGATCTGCCCCTCTATTTCGGTCTCGGAAGCGCCGATCACGCCGTTTCCATCCAAGTGCGATGGCCGTCAGGAAAGACGCAGACTGTCGCAGGCTCCATGAAGCCGGGGCAAACGCTCCAGATCGTAGAGCCATGACAATCTCGTCTTGTGTCGTCTGCGGCTGGGCGCCGATTGAACAACAGTTTTCCCTCTCAAAGAAATGATGCGCGGCAGCCGTTGCTCCTGGGTCAGTGTGGTCGCTTTGTGCGCCCTGATATCGGTGCGCACAGTCGGCGCTCAGGTGAAGCCGGGGCAACGGGAACTGGTCGGCACGGTGCGGGATCCGCTTGGCGCGGGACTGGAAGGGGTGACCGTCGAGATTCCGGGGCAATCGACGCGAACTAACACACGCGGAGCGTTCCAGCTCTTCACCGCGGCGCTCGACACGGTCACGATCACGATTCGTGTGATCGGCTACACCGACCTGTCGGCGTTGCTGACTGCGCGGGAAAGTCAGTGGGACACCGTACTCGTGCAGCTCGAGCGCACCGCGCAGGCGCTTAAGGGCGTGACCGTGAAAGAGAATGCCGATCGCCGCGGCAATGCATTCACGGAATTCGACGAGCGGCGCGCGCGCGGAAACGGAATCTTTGTTACGCGAGCCGACATCGTAGCTCGTGGTGCGACGCGCCTCGGCGATCTGATGCGCACCATGCGCGGCGTGAATGTGGTGCGCGGTCGCGTGCGTTTCGTGTCGCACACCGGCTCGCGCGGCACGCTCTGTCAGCCGGATGTCTGGCTGGATGGCACACGGGCGCGTGGCATGGAAGTCGACGACATTCTCGCCAGCGATGTCGAAGCGATGGAGTTGTACGCGAATTTCAGCAGTGTCCCATTTGAATTCAGCTCGCGCGGTGCCAACTCGATCCCCTGTGGAACAATCGTCATCTGGACCCGAGCCCCGGGTGGAAAGTCACCCTAACCGACGCACTCGCCATCAGCGATTGACAACCACCTCACTTGCACCCGCAGCCACGCTCACGCGCGACGTTGCACCGCCCGGCCAACGCACCCACACCGCCGTCGGCGTTCCATTCAGACCGAACAGCTGCACTGCCCCGTTCTGCGACAGGTAACCGGAACCGGCCTGAATCTCGCGCACGGGCCCCATGCGCTCGCCGTACACAATGCGCAACTCCGCGCCAACACCATCCGGGTTGGATGCGCCACCGCGAGCACGTACACGGAGCCCACGTTTCGCTCGGCGATTTTCGAACAGCCGCGTCGCCGCCCCGTTCTGTGATATCGCGAGATCGAGCTTCCCATCGCCATTGAAATC
>JAYUWD010000071.1:0-7121 GCA_043753735.1 Gemmatimonadaceae bacterium | reverse complement strand
AATACGGACTCCGCGCTGAACAATACGACACGCAAGCGGAACTTGACTCGATAGTCGAACGTGCCACGAATGAGCAATTCACCGAAGGGAATAACGTTTCGTATGTGATGAACGAGCAGTTCCAGAATCAACTCAGTCGCACGATTCACGCCGCGCAGAGCTATCACGTACTTTGGACTCACGATTTCCGCGGCCATAACGCGAAGGGCCAACCGGATGAAATGGCGTTCCGGCATGTGCTGCGATCTTATGCCACCGGGATCCGTGATCAAGCTTCCGGATTCACTTTGGAACGGGACGTTCTGGGGCTCGGCGCTGGTCGGGTGCGCGTTACGCGGCGTGCGCGTCGTGGTGATGGCGCCATCGCTCAAGAACGCGCCCGCGCCCGCCTTCGGCTCGAAGGTGCGCAGCCGCGAACTGCTCTGGCGGCTGATGATGGCGTCTCAGCTACTCTCCGACGAAATATCCTCAACCGGCGGCATGTTGAAGGTCGGCATTTATAACACGACGCTGCCGAATACCGACGTCGTGGGCCGCTTTCGTGCGATCAACCAAGCACTCGAAAGCCACGCATGGTTGCGGGAGCTATTTCAATTTCCGGCGTCGGTCTACCCGGGTCTCACAAAACTGGCTGACTCACTCGGCGCTGTTGCAACGACGAATGACGACGCGAACGAATTCGCCAGCGACTTTGCATCTGGTGATAGAGCGCTGCTTCACCTCAAAGCCAATTTCTTCGCGTCGGGTGAAGCGTGGCGAGTAATGGCCCGCGCCGAATGGGTGGACGTCACACGTGCATTTGTTCAACAGCGCATCGCGCAGGTAAAACGTCCGCATCCTGTTTCGCTCGTCGGCAACACTGATCCACCAGATTCAGCGCTGGTGCTCGGCGACGTCGCGGTGAAACGGTGGCGAGATGGGCTGACGCCTGTGCAACGTGAACACCTTCTATTCTACACCGTGCTCGGCTCCGCGAATCAAAACGATCGGAGCATGGTGAGTGATGGGGAAGATGCGCTTGTCATATCCAATTGGCCCGCGGTAATTCCATATCTCGACCTGCTTTTCCTCGCGGGGCAGTGCGAGTGGGTCGAGCGGCAGGAGCAACTCGATGCACTGCTGCCGAGGCAGGGTAAACTTCGCACGAGTATCGCGCACTGGTTCAAATATGTGTTCTAGGCGTGGCCGTGTGTCGCCACTTGGCATGGCGGCGGAGTTCCTGCCCCCGCTAACGAGACACTCTGTTTAGCCACCGCTCTGCTTGCAGTGCGCGGCTCCGCGTTGCATTGTGGCGGTCTCGCGCGATTACGTGGCGGCTTCTGAGTTCGACGTCGGAGACCACGAATGCATCGTTTCGCAGGGCAGGCAGGCCCGCTATTCAGAAGTCAACGGACTGAGAAAGATGCTTGGGATGCGATGATCAAACTTGGCTATTCTTGTTGCAAAAATTTGTGCAGTGCCCGTGTGCCCCGGTAATTTCAGACATGATTATCGACCCAACGATTTCGGTGTTTCTTGTTGCCGCTTCCGTACCGCGGACTGGAGACCACACGAGTGGTACGCTGGCCGAGGCCTGTGGAATGCTCGCGGAGGCTCCTGCAATCGCCGTCGACGGGGCGCGTGCAGACATCTACGTAGCGGCCGTACTCGGCGACGATGCCGCCGTTCGTGATTTGCTCGCGCTCGACTTGGAGAATGCGACGCGCAAGGGCGGCCCATTCAACTGGGACGCGCTCACATACCTCTGCTTCTCACGGTTTCTGCGACTTGATGCAATGCGAGGCGACGCGTTCGTTCGCGCCGCAACAGCGTTGCTCGATGCCGGTGCAGATGCCAATGCGGGATTCTTCGATTCCCAGTACGGGCCGAAACCGACATTTGAAAGTGCGCTGTATGGCGCGGCGGGGATCGCGCACCACGCCGACCTGACGCGCCTCCTGCTCGAGCGTGGCGCCGACCCGAATGACGACGAGACCCCCTATCACACGCCGGAGTCATACGACAACGGTGCGATGGAGGCACTTGTCCAGAGCGGAAAGCTGACTGTCGACAGCATGACGTCGCTACTTGTGCGGAAAGCTGATTGGCATGATACCGATGGCATGCGCTATTTGCTTGTGCATGGCGCCGATCCCAACAGTCTCTCGCGCTGGAAGGTGACGCCGTTGCAGCAAGCGGTACGGCGCGACAATGACATGGCCAAGATTTCGCTTCTGCTCGATCATGGCGGCGACCTTTTGATTACCAAAGACATTCACTTCGCCAACTCGTTCCGCATTGCTGCGCGTCGTGGACGCCAGGACATTCTTGCCGACGCGGCTCGCCGTGGCGTGACGGAGCAAATCACTGGCCTTGATGCACTCGTTGCCGCTTGTGCGGTGAACAACGGTGAAGCAGCGCGCGCAATGATCGTCGCGCGTCCGGACATTCTTTCTGTGCTTCAGCGAGAGGGGGGAACGCTGCTCGCGGAATTCTCGGGGAACCGCAACGTGGACGGTGTGCGATTGCTGCTCGACCTCGGCGTTCCCGTGACCGCGCGCTATGCGAGTGGTGATAGCTATTTCGATATCGCGCCGATGAGCCTTGCGATTCACGTGGCCGCTTGGAAGGCCGCGCATGAGATAGTCGCGCTGCTTATCGAGCGCGGCTCCCCCGTTAACGATGTCGATGGGCGGGGTCGTACCCCATTGATGCTCGCCGTACGCGCCTGCGTCGATTCGTACTGGATGCACCGGCGGAAACCTGACACTGTCGCAGCGCTTATCAGCGCGGGCGCGTCGCGCGCCAACATCACAGTGCCAACTGGCGACATCGAGATCGATATGCTGTTGAGCGACTGACGGTCTGATTGCCAAGTGGGGCGCAACCGTACTACGGCATGTCGCCAACGAGAATCTTTGCGAGCTTGGCCACGTCGATGTTGCCACCAGAGACGATGCAAACGATTTTGCCGCCACCCGCCCCCCCGGTGAGCGCTGCAGCTACTGACGCCGCGCCCGCACCTTCGGCGATCACGCGATTACGTTCGGCGAGCATGCGCACTGCACTTGCAATCGCATCGAGCGACACCACGAGCGAACCGTGCAGCAACTCGCGCGCCAATGGCCACATCTCGGCGAGCACACTCTTGCCGCCAATCCCGTCTACGAACGTCGGCGTGTAGTGCACCTGTTGCGGCGCATTAGCCGCTAGCGACTGAGCCAGAGGTGACGCAGTTTCCACTTCAGCCGCGTACACCGGCACATGCGGTGCGACCGCGCGCAACGCCGACGCGATGCCGCACGCGAGCCCGCCGCCGCCAAATGGAACAACCACCGCATCGACATCCGGCAGGTCGTCGATGATTTCGAGCCCGATAGTGCCGTTGCCAGCCATCACTGCCGGTGCGGACACGGGATGGATGAACAGCCCCTCCATTCCGGCATACTCGTGCGTCATCAGCACCTGCCACCACTCGTCAAACGCCACCTTCACGACGGTGCCACCAAGTCGTTCGATCGCCGAAAGCTTGGTCGCCGGCGCGTGATCGGGCACGATGACGGTGCAGGGCACTCCAATGCGTCGCGCGCACCACGCTACACCCTGCGCCATGTTGCCGGCGCTGGCCGTGTAGACACCCCTCGAGAGTTGCTCCGGTGTTGCGATCGCCATCGCGTTTCCGGCACCACGCAACTTGAACGAGCCAATGGGCTGCAGGTTTTCGAGCTTGAGATAAATCTCGGCCGGTGCACCATCGACATTGAGTCGCACAAGTGGTGTGCGGATTGCGATTCCGTGCAATCGGTCCCGCGCCGCCTGGATCTCCTCAAGAGGCACGGGTTCACGAGCGTGCATTGTCATTCGACAGACTACAATCGGGGACGCGTCTTGCGCGGCACCTTGCCACAGTTGGACGGCCAGTTTGCTGGCCATGTGCCTGGTGATCGGTCGCGCTTGATGAAGTCCGGATCTTCTGACGCCAGATAGACCATCAGCGCGGCGAGCGTCGCATTGTGCCTGAGATCATCGAACACAACTTTGTCGTATGTATCGCGGTTGGTGTGCCAAGTGTACGTGCCATAGTTCCAGCTCACTGCGCCCATGCCAAACGACGGCGTACCAAAGCACGCGAAAACGGCGCCGTCTGTACCGCCGGGATTGCCCGTGGGCACGTCACTGAAGTTCCATGACACAACGTTGCTGCTCATGCTGTCAGCGAAGAATCCCGGCAGCTGGCCATACCACGATTTGAGGTGGCGGCCGATGTCGGTCAACCCTGATGACGAGAGCGACTGCACGCGTCCGGTACCGTTGTCCTGATTGAAGAGCGCCTGCAACCCTGTCATCACTTCTGGATGGTCTTCGGTGAATGCCGTGGAGCCGTTCAGCCCCTGTTCTTCACTCGCCCA
This sequence comes from Gemmatimonadaceae bacterium, assembly GCA_043753735.1. Taxonomy (GTDB): domain Bacteria; phylum Gemmatimonadota; class Gemmatimonadetes; order Gemmatimonadales; family Gemmatimonadaceae; genus Gemmatimonas. The sequence goes on along the minus strand of JAYUWD010000071.1, from coordinate 2,733 downwards.
GTGACCGACCATGATCGTGCGCTTGGGTCTGGGATACACGGCCTTGAGAATGCGCATCGCTTCCATCGCCATCAGTGTGCCGGTGCCGTTGTCCGTCGCACCGGACGAACCATCCCACGAGTCAAAGTGCGCGGACAGCATGACGTATTCATCCGGCTTCTCGCTGCCCTTGATCATCGCGATCGTGTTGAACGCGGGCTGTTCACCGAGCTGCGATGCGTCGAGTTCCAGACTCACCATCGGCTTCTGATTGTTCTCCGCGAGACGATAGACAAGACCGTAGTCTTCACACGTCAGCGTTACGGCGGGTGCGATCGTGTTGTACGTCTCGAACACTTCGATCACGCCCCAACCACCGGCCCCGCCCTGCGTGCCAAAGCCGCCGCGACCTGCAGCAGCTGCCGCCAGACTCGCTGCAGCTCCGCCCCCACGATCGCTTGCGCCACCAGTCCCAACACCGCCGCGTCCACCAGCTCCCGCGCCTCCGCGCCCGCCGCCACCGCCGGCCACGGCGAACGGGTTATTGAAGCCACTCAGCTTGTTGCGCGACGAAATCATGCCGACTACGCCGGCCTTTTCGAGACGCGTGCCGAGTGTGCCGGTTCCGAGCGCGAGGGAATAACCAGTACCGCGATACAGCTTTGTGCTGTCAGGACGACCGTTCGTTGTCATCACGGCCCAATCGGCGTTTGTTTTCGCGATGAGCGTATCCATGCGCGCCATTGATTCTGCCGTGGCCCAACGATTCCAGTCTTCAGACGGACGGCACGTTGGAAACGCGGGCGAGAGCAACACGATCTTTCCTTTCGCTTTCGGCAACCAGGCAACGAACTCTGTGCTGTCCTTGAACTTGGGCAGCACGATCGCTTCGGCCTTTACCGTCCGGCCGGCAGTGCCCGGGCTCCACGCCAGCATGGTGCCTTCAAGCGAACGCGTACGCGGTGCGACGAGATCGATGTGCGAGATGCCGCGACGCCAACCACGCCATGTGCCATACTGCTCACGCTTGGCATCGATACCCCACGACTTGTACTGATTGATCGCCCAGTCGCTCGCAGCCTTGATCCCCGGGCTCCCGGTAAGACGCGGCCCCACCGAATCGAAAAGCGCCTGACCGAGCTGCTGGACATGCGAACTGTCCATGCCAAGGCGGAAGATGCGCTGAATGTTCGGATCGTTGCCTGGATACGTTGTCGACTGCTGCGCCGAGAGCGCTCTGGGCGAGAGCGCTGCCGTGGCAAGCGCGAAAGCGGCGGCAGCAGCAGCAAGCCGGCGAGGGAAGCTCATGGAAGTTGCGGCAAAGAGTAGAGTGTAATTGCAAGGTCCAGCGCGTCGGCGAGTCCGCCATCGTCAACGCCTCCAACAACGTGGCGGGCCGTTGCGCGTGCGTGCTGTTCGGCATTGGCCATCGCGACTGCATGACCGACAATGCGCATGGGTGGCACATCGTTGCCTCCGTCGCCAACGAACATCACCTGATCCAGCGTGATCCCATACAACAACGCAATGGTCTGGACGGCCGTTGCTTTGGTCACTCCCGTCGGCGTCATGTTGACGAACGTGGTGTCTCCCATGACGGGCGATGTTGACGGCGAGATCTCGAGCCCCGGATGCGGTTCCGCGAGCGTGGCCTCCGCGTGTTCGCTGGCCAGCAACCACTGTGCGCGCACGTAAGGGCCAGGCAGCAACGAAAGCGGTCGCGGCACGAACGGAACGCCCAGCAGTGCTGCGTGTGCTTCTACGCGGGGGGAATCGTTCTCGATGGCATACGCGTCGTCGGTGTACAGCTCCAACACACGACCACTGCGGCGAGCGCGGTCGAGCAACATCGCGACCGCGTCAGGCGCCAGCTGCGCCGAACGGGATTCGCCAGTGGTGAGGTTCAACACGCTGGCCCCGTTCTGAAAACTGTGCCATCCGCTCGCATCCAGTTGCCGCGCATACTCGCGCGCGACGCCGAATGCAGGTCTTCCCGAACAGATCGCGAGCCGAAGGCCTACAGCTCGCGCTCGTTCCGCTGCAGGCCAGATACTCGGGTGCACCACGCCGCCACTACCGACGAGGGTGCCGTCTACGTCGATACAGACGAGTCGGAGTGGTGCACCCCGCGCGAGCCCTACTTTTCCGCCTTCAAATCGCCGCACGCGACGATCTTGCCCATATTCGCGCTCGACTCGTGAATGTTCACGTAGTAGCTGCCCGTATCTGGAAGTGGCATGGCCAACGTCGCCTTGGCTTGGGCAGTACCCTTGGCGTTGCCAACCATGGGTGAATACGGAGCGCCACCGCCCAGCGGTGAACCGGCCTTAGTGCAGCTGCCTGAATGCACGTGCCACGGACGCGTGGTGCTGGGCGTGTCGCCGGTGAGCTTTACTGCGATCTTCGTCGTGTTGTTCTTGCCTTCCTTCATCGTGGCCGTGCCATGGATCTTCGAGCCGTCCTTCCCCATGAGCATCCCGCTCCAGCTGCCGTGGCGAACGAGGCCGTAGGCGACCGACGAGGACAGGCCGACCAGCACGGCCGCCGTTGCTACAGAAAAACGTTTCATGAAAAGCTCCTTTTAAGGGTCTCGAGAGGATCGCTCCGAACACCGCGCGGCGCAACGCCCGCCCCTGCCGGCAGGCGACGTTTTTCGCCGTCATATTCCGCTCTGGTGGACGCGGCTATCGCTCAGGTATGATGCACGTGGCCTCACCTGGCCTGTTCTGTCCCGGAAACCCACGACTCACACCG
>JAYUWD010000070.1:0-2301 GCA_043753735.1 Gemmatimonadaceae bacterium | reverse complement strand
TGTAGCCCCAGTAGGCCGCGCCGGCAACGAGAATTGCCGGTATCACGATGCGCAGTGGGTTGCGCGACGACGCGGCCCGGCCCTTGGCTGCACTGTTGTTGCTGCCAACATCGACGCGTGACGCGACTGCTGTTTCGACTGCGGGGGAAGACATATGCCGGGATCCGGTTGGTCTGAGTGATCGCGTGATTTATGGGAGCTGCTGCACGGTGCCCGTGGCGCGCGCGAGTGAAACGCGCGCGTTCTGGAACGCCGCCAGCGCATCGTTGCGGAGCGTGCGAGCTTGATTGAGCGATAACAACGCGGTGATGACATCGGCATTTCCGGCAACACCGGCACGAAAGCGCTCCTGTGCCTGTGCCACTTCCTGTTCGGCGAGACTCAATCGTTCGCGCGCGGCTTGCACCTGCTCACGAGCCGCTGACATATCCAGCAATGCGCCGCGCACATCGAGCGCGCTCTGCGCCCGCAGATCGGACAGTCGCGCATCGAGTTCGCGCGACGTTGCCACCTGCTCCTGCACGCGCCCTTCTCGGCGGCCGCCGTCAAACAGTCCGACGGCGAGCTGCACCCCCCACGTGTACGTCGGCAGCAGATGGTTCCAGCTCTTGCCGAGCTGACCCTGGTCGAACATCAGTCCGAGCTGCGGGGTGCGTTCCCAGCGGATCGCCGCGCGATCGCGTTGCGCTGCATCCTGACGCGCCTGCAGCGCGCGGACATCAGGACGGGTGGAAAATGCGTTGCTCAACGCCGCCGCTTCGTCGGGCGCCGCCGCCTCGTATGCCAGCGACGCAAGCGAATCGCTCAGCGTCAACGGTGCGTCGAGTGGCATGCCCAGCACGCGCTTGAGTTCGAGTGACGCGCGATCACGATCATTGCGCGCCGAGATGAGCTGTGCGCGCGTTGCGGCGAGTTGCGACTGGGCGCGCGTGACGTCGAGCGCAATGCCGACACCGGCCTGAAGCTGATCGCGCGCGATGCGCAACAGATCCGCCGCGAGCACCGAGTCGGCAACCCGCGCCGAAAGCTGGGCGTCGGCGCGAGCCGCACGCACATACGCGATTGCTGCACTGGCCGCCGCCCCTTCTGCCTGCGCGTTCACTTCGGCCGTGGCCGCAACGGTTGTTGACTGTGCTGCGCGCCACTTGGCGATACTGGCGAAATCGAGGAGTGGCTGCGTGATGCGATAGCGGATGTCAACCGTCGGAATCGGGCCAAGCAATTCGCCGTTCGGATTGAGCAACGGCCGGCCCGACGCGTCCCGGAAGTTGAAGCCGAAGGTGGCGGTGTTGGTCGTGCGCGACGCCTGCTGAATACCGGCAACGATATCCGGAAAAAGTGCCGCGCGCCTCTGCGAAACGCGCGCTTCCGCTTGCGACACGCGCGTACGCGCAACGTCGACCGAACCGTTTTGCTTCGCGGCAAGTCGCGCCGCATCGCCGAGTGAAAGCGACGTTTGAGCGGCCAGTGGCGCAGTGAGCGCCACCGTCAGTGCGGCAGCGATCGCGACAGTCGCGATATCGGCTGCAACCGTTGCCATGAGTGGGCGCATCGCCCTCGACTGTGCCTGTCGACGCCACCAGGCGCGCTGTACGCCGACGTTATAAGCAGAGATCATGAATTCGCATGCGTGGAGGCAGCGCCAGTGGCGATGAGATGATCGGGGCGCAGGGCGTGTAGATAGAAATCGAGCACTTCAGCACGCACCGATTCGTCCGACGTGCCGGCCAGCGTCGGGAAGAATTGCCGTCGTGCGCACCAGAGCGAATGCATCATCGTGAGCGCCGACAGCATGCGCGCTGCGGTCTCGGGCGGGAGTTCACGGAACTCGCCGCGCGCCGTGCCGCGAGCAACCACGCTACCCATGAGTCGTATGCCGCGCGCAACCACGGCATCGGCGTAGAATTGCATCAGGTCGGGAAAGTGCTGCAACTCAGCGAGCACCAAACGCTGCACGACCTGAAAACGGTCGGATCGCAAAAATTCCCACCAACCGGTGGCCAAACGACGCAGCTGTGATTCGGCGCTTTCATCCTCGCCCTGATCAAGAAGCTGTTCGGCGGTTTCGAGCGCGGCGATGATCGTGGTGCGGACCATTTCCCGAAAAAGCGCTTCTTTATTTGGGAAGTAGAGATAAATCGTCCCTTTGGCCACGCCAGCGCGCTTGGCGATGTCGTCGAGTCGCGCACCAGCCAGGCCACGTTCGCCAAACTCGTGGAACGCGGCGTCAAGGATCTGCTGGGGGCGTGATTCCGGATCCCGACGTCGCCGGTGCTCGGCGAGTTGTGGGGCGTCCAAATC
>JAYUWD010000069.1:0-2302 GCA_043753735.1 Gemmatimonadaceae bacterium | reverse complement strand
TCCGAGCCGAAAGTGGTGAATCCACGCGAAATGTCGGGCGAGCCAATGCCGAGGGGACTGCGGTGAAAAGTCGGACCCGCTTCATGGTCGTGGTGCTGATGGTGTTAGCGATCACCGTCACGGTGTTCTTCTTTGTGGTTCCAAACGTTGTCGATCGTCGGATGAATACCGTGGTGCAGACAGCGATGCCGCCGGTGACTGAGGCGGCAAGAGCGTTGCACGCGACGCTGTTCGTTGCCGACATGCACGCCGACGAATTGCTCTGGGGACGTGATTTACTCGAGCGTGTCGATCACGGTCATGTGGATGTGCCACGACTGCAGGAAGGCAATGTCGCGCTGCAGGTATTTTCTGCGGTCACCAAGACGCCTCGCAACATGAACTATGACCACAACACCGGCGAGACGGACAACATCCTGTTGTTGGCCATCGCACAACGGTGGCCGCGTGGTACATGGAGCAGTTTGCGCGCTCGAGCGGTGTATCAGGCCGAACGATTGCATGATGCTGCTGCGCGCTCGCAGGGCGAATTGACAATCATCACGTCGCGCGATGATCTCGTTGCGTTCACAGCCAAGCGTGGGACGTCGCCAAAGATGGTAGGCGGTCTGCTCGCGATCGAAGGGCTGCATGCCCTCGATGGTCAACTCGAGAGTGTCGACACGCTCTACGCACACGGCTATCGCATGATGGGGCTCACGCACTTCTTCGACAACGAAGTTGCATCGAGTGCGCATGGTGTGCTGCACGAAGGGCTGACGCCATTTGGCCGTACCGTGATCGCGCGCATGGATTCGCTGGGGATCATTGTCGATCTCGCGCACTCGTCACCAAAAACGATTGACGATGTGCTTGCGATGGCAACGCGGCCGATGGTGGTGTCGCACACCGGTGTCGCCGCAACCTGCCCGGGTCCGCGCAATCTCACCGACGACCAGCTGCGCGCCATCGCCGCAAAGGGTGGACTGATTGGCATTGGTTATTGGGACGCAGCCGTGTGTACGCTCAACGTCGGTTCGATCGTGAAAGCGATCACGCACGCGGTCGAGATCATGGGCCCGACGCACGTCGCGCTGGGTTCGGATTTCGATGGCGCGACACACGTGCCATTCGACACACACGATCTCGTTCACATCACCGACGGACTGCTGCGCGCGGGGATGGCGCCCGATGTGGTGCGGCGCGTAATGGGTGGGAATGTATTGGAGTTTCTGGCGAACGCGTTGCCGACGAGGTAGTTGCTCAACACGCTCGCACGCGTTTTTTTCGTCCTGACGCGCACGACTTGAAGCGATGGCAGCTACTTGCAGCTGCGCAACACGGCGAGCGCGTTCGCTACCGGCCGTTCACCGGCGGAATCAGATGGATGCGTCGCGAGACGAGTGTGCGATGCACTGTTCGGATCAGTGATCGCCATTGCCGACGACCCGCCCCCATCAAGATTGATTGCGTCGGTTGCGCCGAGTGCGCGGAAGAGTTGCGCCAGGTCACGAAGTGACATGCCAACACTGTATTTCGCCTGGCGTCCATCGATGACTGCGATGAGCAGGCGGCGCCCGTGATCGGTGTAGGCGACAGCCGTGCGCGGGTTGAGCGCGCGAAAGGCCGCGTTGTTGACCGAGTCGACTGCCCCCACGACAACACTGTCCCGAACGAGCACCGGATTGCCACCGACGGCTTCACGCGGCGTGATTGGCGAGAACGTGCGCGTTACAGTGACGGTGTCGTTGGCGCGGAGAGACGTCGCGGCAGTGGATGTCGTGTGCACGCCAACCAGCAGCAGCGTGTCGCCGGTGACGACGTAGCTGCGGCTTGGTGAAATTGGCGATGCGACATAGCGGATTGTCCGGCCGTGCCGCGACAGCGGCGTGAGCATCCAAACCGGTCGCGCGATCGTGCTGTCGAGTGGAATTCCCCACGCCGCGTCAATGATACCGGTGCTGTTCGCTCTAGGTCGATTCCAGCTGGCGATCGCAATTCTGCCGCGCGACGTTTTCAGCTGCGCAGTGACAACCAGTCGGCCAATCCACGGACGGTTGTTCGCGGTCATTGCAAACACTGGTCGGTCCACCGGACCCGACAGCATGCGCCCGCGCGAGATCATGGCACCGACGGGCACCCCCGGCGGCGTGAACAAAAAGAAGTCCGCGTTCACGGCAGCGATGGCGCGCAATGCGGGCTCCATCCCCGCCAACAACTTGCCGGTTGCCGTGCGCCCGACTGCAACGTTTCCGCCCTTCACTGCGCGGATGTCCACGCACTTGCCGAGATCGACTTCAAGCAGCGCTGCACGCCACGGTTC
>JAYUWD010000068.1:0-2307 GCA_043753735.1 Gemmatimonadaceae bacterium | reverse complement strand
CGGGGTTTTTTGCGTGGATGATGCCGGTCACCGGCGGCCCTGGCGATTTGCCGGTACGACGGCCGATAACTGGTCCCACGCGGGGATGAACCCATGACGCGAAATCTTCGGTCATTGCGCCCCGCTCTGCTTCGCTCCATCATCGAAGGCGCTCCTTGATCACTGGCAGGCATTGCCTCTCCGCCCACACCCCCTTGCCCCGCTACTCTCTCACCATCAACGGCAAGCCACAAACCGTCACCGCCGACGCCGACACGCCACTTCTTTGGGTGCTCCGCGATCACCTGTCGATGACGGGCACCAAGTATGGCTGCGGCGTGGGACAGTGCGGTGCCTGCACGGTGCAGCTCAATGGCACGGCGACGCGTAGCTGCCAACTGCCGGTGTCCGCCGCGACATCGTTCAAGATCGCGACGATCGAAAGCACCGACGACGCGATTCTCGAGGCCTGCCGCACGGCGTGGCTTGAAGAAGACGTCGCCCAGTGTGGCTACTGCCAGGCGGGCGTGTTGATGACGAGTGCGGCGCTGTTGCGCACCACGCCATCGCCAACCGATGCGCAGATCGATAGCGCGATCACCAACATCTGTCGCTGCGGTACGTATGTGCGCATCAAGCGCGCGATCAAACGCGCCGCTGTCCTGGCGAAGGCCCCACGGACATCGGTCGGAACGGACGGGCGTGACAGCGGAGCTGCCGCATGAGCGCGTGCTCGAACCGTGGCACGAACCGCCGCGAATTCCTGAAAGTCGGCGGGGCCGCAGTCGGTGCGCTGATCATCGGCATTCCGTCGACCATGGCCGCACAGCTCCGCCGTCTCGACGAAAACGGTGTGGCAACCGACACGTCACATAACGCGGACGATACGTTTGCGCCGAACGAATTTCTACGCATCGACGCGAATGGCGCGGTCACGATCACCGTCGCGCGTTCGGAGATGGGACAAGGGGTACGCACGACGCTGCCGATGATTCTTGCCGACGAACTCGGTGCCGACTGGAGTCGTATCACACTGGTTCAAGCATCACCCTCGGCGCTGTTCAAGAACCTGAGTACCGGCGGCAGCATGAGCGTGAGCGACATGTATCAGCCGCTCCGTCGGGCAGGTGCGGCGGCTCGGGAAATGCTCGTCACCGCTGCGGCAACGCAACTTGGATTGCCGAGTAGCGAACTGCGCACGAAAGACGGCAAGGTCACGCACTTGGCGACCGGCAAACAGCTGTCGTTTGCTGCACTCGTGGGCGCGGCCTCCAAGTTGCCGGTGCCACAGAATCCGCTTTTCAAGGACCCCGACGAATACCACTTCATCGGCAAGCCACGACGGCGCATCGACGGCCCGGATATCGTGACGGGCAAAGCGCGATACGGACTCGATGTGCGCGTGCCCGACATGACCTTTGCTGCGATTGCAATGCCACCAGTGCCGGGGGGCAAGGTGGCATCGTTCAATCGCGCTGCAGCAACGGCCGTGAATGGTGTACGCGCCATTGTCGAACTCCCGCGCGGGATCGCCGTGGTGGCGGACAACACGTGGGCGGCATTGAAAGGGCGTACAGCGCTGGCGGTCGTGTGGACGGACGGTGAGCATGCCGCCTTCGACAGCACACAATTCCGCGCAACGCTGCGCGCCACGACGCAAAAGCCTGGCACCATCACGGCGCGCACTGCAGGCGATACCGAAAAGGCACTCGCTACGGCAACACGACACGTCAGTGCAACCTACGAATCGCCGTTTCAGGCGCACGCCACGATGGAGCCGCAAAACTGCACCGCTCACGTGACGGCGCGCGGATGCGAACTCTGGCTCGGCACGCAGGAACCTGGCGACACGCAGCAAACCGTCGCTCGGACGCTTGGGCTCAAAGCCGAGCAGGTGACGGTGAATGTCACCCTGTTGGGCGGTGGATTTGGTCGACGCATCGTCACCGAATACGCGAGCGATGCGGCCCTGTTGTCCAAGCAAGTCGGCAAGCCGGTGCAACTGGTCTGGTCACGCCCGGATGACTTTGCGCACGACATGTATCAACCGATGTTCGTGGCGCGCATGGATGCGGCGCTCGACGCGAAGGGTCACCCGCATGCGTGGCGACATCGCATCGCATCGCCTGCCGTCACGGCTGGTTTTGGCGGGGTCGCGATGGAAGCTGAAACACTCGGTGCACGCGAAACACCGTACGCCAGCCCGAACATTCGCGTCGAATACACGCATGTTCCGGCGCCAATGGCGATGGGGTGGTGGCGCGCAATTCAATTCGTGCCAAATATCTTTGCGCGCGAATCGTTTCTCGATGAACTCGCGGCTGTCGC
>JAYUWD010000067.1:0-2308 GCA_043753735.1 Gemmatimonadaceae bacterium | reverse complement strand
GCAACGGCGCAGCCTCGAGCAGCTTTCCGACGAGAACGTCGGTCGTGACCTTCTCCGACTGCGCCTGAAAGTTGAGCAGCACACGATGGCGCAACACGGGACGCGCCAGGGCACGCACGTCTTCAAAACCGGGGCTCGCGCGCCCCTGCAGCAGCGCACGCGCCTTCGCACCCAGCACAAGCGCCTGCGCCGCGCGCACGCTCGCGCCGTACGCAACCCACTGCTTGATGAACTCGGGCGCCCCATCACCAGGGCGACTCAATCGTACCAGTTTCACGGCGTAGCGCGTCACCGCATCGGCGATGGGCAAACGACGCACCACGCGCTGGAACGCGAGAATCTCTTCCTTCGACACTACCGGTTGCACCGCACTCGGCAGCAGCGACGTCGTCGACTTCACGACATTCACTTCGTCTTCTTCGGGGAGATAGTCGAGCATCACTTCCATCATGAAGCGATCGAGTTGCGCTTCGGGAAGTGGATATGTGCCTTCGAGCTCGATCGGGTTTTGCGTCGCAAAGACAAAAAATGGCGGATCGAGTTCGTATGTACGCCCCTGCACGGTGACACGACGTTCCTGCATGGCTTCGAGCAGCGCCGCCTGCGTCTTGGGCGGTGTGCGATTGATCTCGTCGGCGAGAAGAACGTTGGTGAACACGGGCCCCGGCATGAACGACAATCGACGCTGCCCCGTCTTGGGATCGTCTTGAATCACATCCGTTCCAGTCACGTCCGACGGCATCAGATCGGGAGTGAACTGAATGCGCGAGAAACGTAGATCGAGGGCGCGCGCGAGCGTCGAGATGAGCAGCGTTTTGGCGAGTCCGGGCACGCCCACCAGCAGACAATTGCCGCCGGAGAAAAGTGCGATCAGCGCCTGCTCGACAACCAACTCCTGACCGACGATGACTTTGCGAAGTTCCTGAGTGATGCGATCGCCGGCACCCTGCAGGCGATCGGCGAGCGCGCCATCGTCGAGTCCATCCAGCGACGATACAGCGGGGAAGCCGGCAGGACGTCCAGCTTCGGGAGACGGGGGTGCGGTCAAGCGGATCCTCGAGTCAGCGGGTGAGCGCGTAGATGATGTAGTTCACGCCGAGTTTGTACGCCTCGTTCGACATGTCGAGGGGAAACATTCCTTCATCGCTGAACTCCCAGTACTCGGAGATGTCGTTGTTGTAGTTGATGATCGCCACCAACCGCTTGTTTGGATCGTTGTCTTCGAAGATCCCGTAAAACACCGACTTGAAGCCGCGGTAGTACGGGTGCTCGTAATCGAGATGCTTGATGCGGTAGAACGAATCGAAGATCGGATGCGCAATCGTGAGCGGGACGAACTTGGCCTTTGGCAACACACGCAGCATCTGCGATTCGAAATTCAGCCAATGCTCGCCGGCGAAATCGTCGAAGATGATGAAGCCGCCTTTGGTCAGATAATTTCTGAGCGCCACTGCCTCCGACTCGGACGGTCGCCAGAACCCTGGCTCTGCCATATACGCGACCGGGTACCGCGTCAGTTCCGGATCATCGAGTGTGAGGATGTTGCTCACCGCGGTACGTACGCGCGTGCTCGAAAGTTCGCTGAGGATTTTCGTGAAATGTCGCTCGCCACGCGGATAGTCGTGACTCCACTTGATGTCGACACCGCGGAATCCACCGCCACCCATCGGGATGTCGTATTTGATACGTACAAATGTGTAGCGTCCGTCGTATGGCGAGTTGGGAAGAAACTCAGGGGCACGGCCACGACCGCGTCCACCTTGCGCAAACGCACTGGTCGCCAGCGCCACCGCAGTCGCCAACACTCCAAGCCTCAGACCGACAACTCCGAGCAACCCGCTTCTCCGCCGTGGCATCATTGAATTCCTCCCGGATTTTTCCTGGTACGCAGCTCCAGCAGCAATGCCTGCGCTTTCTCAAACGACGGCGCCTGTTCGAGGACAGCGAGCAGCTCGCGCCGAGCACCACTCACATCGCCCGTAGCCGCGAGCGCTTTCGCCAATTCGTAGCGCGCGTCCAATTCATCGGTCGGACGCAGCGCAATCAGGGCACGACGCTCACGCACCGCGCGCGCGAACTCGCCGCGTCCTGTCGACAGTTGCGCAATGCGCACATGCACAGTCGGCTCGTAGGGTGAAATCCAGATCAGCCGTTCGAGCGCAGCGATTGCGCCCGCAGTATCTCCCTTGTTCTCACGCAAATCGGCTTCGAGCAGATTCGCTTCCCACGCGGTCTCGTTGCGCGATGTCACGTCGGCCACGTTGCGGAGCGCGGCAACGGTATCTCCGCGGTCGCGCGCCAGCAACGC
>JAYUWD010000066.1:0-2308 GCA_043753735.1 Gemmatimonadaceae bacterium | reverse complement strand
AGCTGCGCCAGCATCTCCACCAGCGCGGAGTCGGTGACCTCGGTCCGCACTTCTGCGTTCGCCTCGAAGCGGCCAACTCCGCGCAGGCGCGTGATGCGCGAGTATGCGCCGTACGTCCAACTCTTCTGCTCGCGCAACACGACGAACAATCGGGCATCGCTGTCTCCACCCAGGATGCGATTGGCCAACGACGCCGAATAGCGCAACGTGTCGGCCGCGCCGAGTGCGAGGTTCCCGACAAGGAGATTGGATTGCACTGAACCCGGACGGTGCACCATGACGATCTCAGTGGCCGTTCGGTTCGGGAGCAACGAGAGTGCGGGCGGTGCGCCGGCCGCACCGGTCCATCCGGCGAATCCCTTTTCGACGAGTGACCTGAGCGACGTCATGCTGATGTCGCCGGCTACCACGAGCAACGCACCGCGTGGTTTGACGCGCGCACCGTGAAAGGCAAGCAGATCGGCTCGCGTGATTGCGCGGACAGATTTGGCCGTCTGACTGCGCCCGTACGGGTGCGAGCCGTACAGTCCCGCGGTGAAGAAACGCGTTGCGATCGCTGCGGGGTTGGATGCTTCGATCTGCAACCCGGACAGCGTCTGAGTGCGCGCGAGTTCAAACTCCTTGTCGCTGAACGTTGGGCGCGACACCACATCACCCAACAATTCGAAAGCAAGTGGTGCAGCGTTTGACAAGACGCTGCCCGCGACGCTGAGGAAGTCGCCATCGGTAAAGGCGACCAGCGATCCCCCCGCGCTTTCGATCGCCGCTGAGATGTCCTCGGCGGAACGCTTGCCCCCCCCCTTGGTCAGGAGGCCGGCGACCAATTTCGCGATGCCGTCCTTGTCTTTGGGATCGTAGACGTCTCCCGCCGGTATGGCCAGGCGAAAGGCAATGCTCGGATTGCGATGATTCTCCACAAGGACAACGCGCACACCGTTGCCCAACACCGTTTCCTGAAAAAGAGGAAGGGTGGCCGTCTTCACGACCGCTGCGGCGGGAGGCTTCGTGGGAAATTCCTGCGCGGCGAGTGACGTCGGGTCTGACAACAACAGTGTCGCCAACAAACCGGTCGCCGACAACAATCGCGTCGGGCGTGAAATCGCGAGCGAGAACTTTGCATTGTTGCTCACGGCGTCTTCCCCTCTGGCTTGATGAGCGTGATCACGCTGTTGTCCGTCCGGAGGTAACGCGCTGCGACTCGCTTGATATCGTCGATCGTGACTGCCATATGTCGGTCGAGATCAACGTTGACCAACTTCGGATCACCAAGAAACGTGTCAGCGGTATGAATCGCTTCGGCTCGTCCCATCGATGTTTGCAGTTCATTGATGCGCGCCGCGCGATACGCATTCTTGGCTTTCTCCAACTCGGCCGGTGACACACCGTTCGCACCGACGTCGGCGATCTGTTGTGCAAGAAGTTTTTCAAGCGAGTCGGGCTGCACACCCTGATTCGCGATCCCGAGTGCAGCGAACACATTCGGGCCTCGGCGCGGACCGATCCCGGCCAGCACCTGAATTCCGACCGCAGCTTTTGCGTCGCGCACCACCGTGCGATTGAGGCGAGAGCTTTCACCGCTGCCGAGTATCGTGCTGAGAAATTCGAGTGCGGGGGTGTCGGCGTTCTTGTATTCGGGGATCCGATAGAGCATCAGCACGGCCGGCAGATTCGCTTTGGCGTCCGTGACCGTGCGCCGCTGCTGGCCGGTGTTGAATGGCTGCTCGCAAGTGACCGTTGGCGGATCGGCAGCGCGAGGGATCGCGTTGAAGTATGTGCGGATCAACTGTTTTGCTTCCGCTGACTGGAAGTCGCCCGCGACGACGAGCGTCGCGTTGTTGGGTACGTAGTATGTTTTGAAGAACTGCTGCACGTCTTCGGTTTTCGCCGCATTGAGATCATCCATCGAACCGATGGTTTCGTGCGCATAGCTGAAGCAGGCCTTCGCATCAAAGCCGCTGGTGATCGACGACAGAAATGCGCCTGTGTAAGGCTGATTGTCGATGCGCAATCGACGTTCTTCCTTGACCGTCTCGCGCTGGTTTTCGAAGTTCTCTTTCGTCACGGCAAGCGAGCGCATCCGATCGGCTTCGAGCCAGAGTCCGAGATTGAGTCGGTTGGAAGGCAGGGTCTGCCAATAGTTGGTTCGATCGTCGGCTGTGGAACCATTCATTGTGCCGCCAGCTTGTTGAACAAAGGCCATGTGATCGCCCTTCTTCACATTCGCCGAACCCTGGAACATCATGTGTTCGAACAGGTGTGCGAAGCCGGTGCGTCCTGGTTGTTCGTTGCGTGAGCCGACGTTGTACCA
>JAYUWD010000065.1:0-2314 GCA_043753735.1 Gemmatimonadaceae bacterium | reverse complement strand
ATCGGCGAGTCGTTCGCGCAATGCACCGTTGCCACCAGCGAGTGCCCAGGGTGGCACCAACACATCGAGCCCAGTGAAGCTGGCCGTGTACGGATACTGATCGATCATGACATCGGTACCTGCAGCGCGTGCCGAATCCACCATGTGCAACGTGACGACACTTTTGCCCCAACCCTGTCGCCCGATCGCTTTATGATGCGTGAGGACGACGGGAATCTTTGCGCGGCGTCCGATCTCGAGTGCTTCGGCAACGCCATCAAGAAGTCCGACACCTTCTTCGCGCAGGTGCGACGTGTAGATGCCGCCGCTCGTCGCTGCTTCCTCGGACAGGGCGATGACTTCGTCGATGGTGGCGTAGTAGCCGGGCACATACCGCAGTCCGGTGCTCAACCCGAAGGCCCCTTCGCGCATTGCCTGTGCAACCATCCCCTTCATCCGCGAAAGTTCAGCTGCGGTGGGCGCGCGATTCTCGGTTCCCATCACCTGTTTGCGGATGGTGTTGTGTCCCGCGAGATAGGCGACGTTCATGCCGAGCCCTGCATGGTCTGCAGAATCGAGATATGTGCCGAATGGCCATGGCCCCCCGCCGTCGGGACCGCCCAGCGAAAGGGTGACGCCTTGGCGCACCGCACTCTCGGAGCTGGGGAGGAGCAGTAGTGGTTCGAGATGCGCGTGCAGATCGATGAATCCGGGTGCGACGATCAGCCCTGTTGCGTCGATAATACGTTTGGCGTCGGCGACCTTGATCGGCGTCGTTGATACGCGCGCGATACGATTACCAACGATGCCAACATCGGCGCGCATCCCTTGCGAGCCAGACCCGTCGATGACGGTGCCGTTGCGGATGAGAATGTCGTATGTGGGAGTGCGCGGAGGTTGTGCCGTGGCCGAGCGCGCGATGAGTGCGCTGGCGGCGAGTGCAGGCAAGAGACTGGCGGCGCCAACGACATTTCGCAGGAATCGCATCGATAAACGTTGGAAGGGGTCGGTCGAAGGCACAAATTGCGCTGGCGGGAGGGTGAAATGCGTGGTTGAATCAATAGGTGTACCCATTCTACAGGACGAGTCCCTTGCTCCGCATCTTTCCGCACGACAAGCTCGGCATCCTACCTCCCACATCCCGTCGCAAAACGCGCCTCGTCGTGTCGCGCGGCATCGCGCTTGCCGCTTTGTCGATCTTTGCGCCGCGCGGCGCCGAGGCACAGGTGCAAGCGGAGGCAAAAACGGCTGCGGGGCTCGTGAAAGGTACGACGAGCGCCGATGGGTTCGTGGCCATCTATCGCGGTATTCCGTTTGCCGCGCCACCAATTGGCGCGTTGCGCTGGAAGGCGCCGCAGCAGGCTTTACCCTGGCAAGGAGCGCGCGATGCGACGACGTTCGGCGCGCGTTGCATGCAGGGAGCGCTGTTCGGCGACATGATCTTTCGCGATAGCATGAGCGAAGATTGTCTCTATCTCAACGTGTGGAGCAATTCGCGCCAGCCGGGACAGCGGCGGCCGGTGATGGTGTGGATTTACGGTGGGGGCTTGCAGGCCGGTTCTGCGTCGGAGCCACGACAGGACGGTGAGCGCTTGTCGCGACTGGGTGTCGTGGTGGTGAGTCTCAATTACCGACTGGGCGCATTTGGATTCATGGCACATCCGGCGTTGACCGCCGAGTCGGGAACGGCGTCGTCGGGCAATTATGGTTTGCTCGATCAGGTTGCCGCACTCCAGTGGATTCAAAAGAACATCGATGCATTCGGAGGCGATCCCGGCAACGTGACGATCTTTGGCGAGTCGGCGGGGTCATTTTCCGTCAATGCGCTCGTTGCATCGCCACTTGCGAAAGGACTCTTCCACAAGGCGATCGGTGAGAGCGGTTCACTCATGAGTGAACAGACACTTACCGCATCGCCGCTGCATACGGCCGAGCAGAACGGACTCGCGTTGCAGGAAAAACTGCTGGCACGATCGATGGACGGCATGCGGGAAGTGTCCGCAGAGGATGTACTCAAGGCCGCGTTGTCGATGCGCACCACATCATTCAGCGCGATCATTGACGGACAGTTGCTGCCACGAAGCGCAACGGCGATCTACAACGACGGTGCGCAGAACAAAGTGCCGTTGCTTGCTGGTTGGAACGCAGACGAAGCGCGAAGCTCCGCCACAATGGCTGCACAAGCGCCGACGATCACGTCGTTCACGAATCGCATTCGCGCACAGTTTGGCGCGCACGCTGACGCCGTTCTTGCGGTGTATCCCACAAATAGCGAGGAGGACGCGATCAACGCGACCGCGGATTTCAACAGCGACATGTTCATTTCGCATGGCAC
>JAYUWD010000064.1:0-2314 GCA_043753735.1 Gemmatimonadaceae bacterium | reverse complement strand
CGGCGAAGTACTTCACCGTCGATACCGATCCGCGCTTGTTCACGTTTTCGACGGCGCAGGCGCGTGCCGCTCGCGCCGGAACCAACAAGAGCGCAGGTGATAAACAGTTCGTATCGGGACCGCTCGCCGTCGCAGTCGATAGTGAATCGACGCATGTGCTCACACTGCGCGACCTCACAGACTGTTGGATCAACCCGAGCAAGTTTTTCTGCAAGCATGTGCTGCGCATTGCCCTCGGCGATGACAACCCCAACGTGGACGACGACGAACTGATCGCGCTCAACAAGATGCAGCAAGGCAGCATCAAGGCGCGTATTCTCGCGACGGCGCTGAAAGCGAATCACGGGAACACGAACGTTCGGCAGCGGCTTCTCGCCAGCGGTGAAATGCCATTCGGTGAGCTCGGTACGGCGCTGTACGAAAAGTTGTCCGACGAAGTCGATGAAGTGATGACGCTGCTCCCGGACGTACCGTCCACCACCGTCGCGTTTGATCTCCAAGGCGACGGATGGCGTCTACACAGTCGGTTGAACAGCATTCGCGGCGAGTGCCGCTACGTCGTGCGCGCGGGCAGCGTGCGCGCTGAACACCGCATCCGCGCCTGGGTGGAGCACGTCGCAATGTGTGCAGCACATGAGCAGGGCGTTCAAGGCCTTTCGGTGTCCACGTGCCTGATTGGTAAGGATGGCATCGATGAGCGCATCGGTGCCGTGACCGACGCAACGGCACTCCTCGACCAACTTGTGCGCGTCACCCGAAAAGCTTATGCGTCACCGCTGCCGTTTTTTGCACAAGCGGGGTGGGCGTGGTTTGATGCAAAGCGGCCCGGAAAAAGGAAGTCGGCCTCAAAAGACCCGCAGCAGATGGCGATGAATGCTTATCGACGAGCGACTGACCGGTACAGCATGGGTGGCGACGTTGAAGATCCGTACGTAGCGCTTTGCTTTCGTGGCGTCGATCCCATGGACACGTCGTCGTGGAACGAGTTTGAGGAATGCGCGAAGCTGTTGTTCACAAAGTGGATTGAACTGGGGGCCACGCAATGACCGCGCACACGGAACGACAGACCGTGCTTCCGTTTGATGTTCTGACTGTCCCGCTCGACCCACGCGTGACCCTCGTCGAAGCGAGTGCAGGCACCGGCAAGACGTTCGCCATCACGCGCCTCGTGCTGCGCCTGTTGCTCGAACGAAAGGTGGACACGCTCGCGCGCATTCTGGTGGTCACGTTCACGGAAAAGGCGGCGCAGGAACTTGTCACCAGAATTCGGGCGACTTTGCGCATGGCCGACCGCGTCTGGAGCGATACGCCGCCGATGCGAACCGACCACAACGAAGACCTGTTTCAGCTCAAAGCCATTCACGGCGACGGTGGTCGAGACATCGTGACGCGGGCGCTCGGATCGCTCGATGATCTTGCAGTCTCGACAATTCACGGCTTCTGCCAACGTATTCTCGCGGAAAGCGCCCTCGAAAGCGGCATCCCGTTCCGCACGGCGTTCATCGAGGACGACACAGAGCCGTTTCAGCGCGCAGCGCGCGATTGGGCGCGCGTTCGCCTGCTCACCGGCTCGGCGGAGGCGCAGGCCATCGTCAACGATGGTGCGTCGATCGACAGTTGGGTGAAATGCTTTGTCGCGCCGTTTCGACGTCAGCAAGACACCCGCATCGAATTCGATTCGGCGTCCACCGCACAGCAGATGATCGCCAACTTCGTGACCACGGTCGATCGGACGTTCGAAAGCGAAAAGTCCCGCCGGCACTTGCTCTGCTTCGACGACCTGCTGCGCACGCTCTCCAACGTCCTCACGGCCGAAGGGGCACATGGGGCGCTGGCGACCCGCATTCGCACCAAGTTTGGTGCGGCGCTGATCGATGAATTCCAGGATACCGACCAGACACAATTCCCGATCTTCTCAAATGCGTTTGCTGGCTGTCCGCTCTTTCTCATCGGCGATCCGAAGCAGTCCATCTATCGCTTCCGTGGCGCGGACATTCACGCATATCTCACTGCCGCGCGTGCGGCCGAGCGAAAGTACACGCTGCTGAAGAACTACCGCAGCACGCCGGCCTACGTGAAGGCCGTTGAACGACTGTTCACGCGGGCGCCTGACCCGTTCCTGGTGAGTGAAGAGCTAATCGGTTTCCCCCGCGTGGTCGCCGCAGACACACCGCAGCCGCCGCACGGACTTGCGGGCGACGGGCGATGCGCGATGGAGTGGTGGTGGTTGGACGGATCGCTCGGAGCCAAGGGTAAGTTCGTGGCCAAGGCTCCTGCGCTCACCCTTGTGGTGCGGGAAGTCGCGAACGAAATC
>JAYUWD010000063.1:0-7180 GCA_043753735.1 Gemmatimonadaceae bacterium | reverse complement strand
TCTGGCCGTCCCGATTTTACAGGGGGGAAAGCTTGTTGCCATACTTGGTGCGCATCAAAAAACTTCGCGTAGCTGGACCAGCGACGACGTACTGATCGCCCGCGACGTGGCCACGCGCACCTGGGTTGCAATGATGCAGCTTCGCTCGGAGGCGAAACTGTTGGCGAGCCGAATGCAACTGTCGCAAATCGTTGCGATCATGCCGTCGTTCTCCGCCGTGTTTCGTGGGCCGGGTCATGTTGTCGAACAGGCCAATCAGGCTTTTTATGATGTCGTTCAGCACGGACCTGAAATTCTGGGGCTGGCTTTCTTCGACGCATGTCCGGAATTGGCAGATCAGGAATTTCCAGAGCTGCTCGACACGGTCTACCGCACAGGCAAAGAATTTGAAGGCAAGGGCCGGCGGGCGCTCGTGCGGGGTGTCGGTGGTGTGCTGGCGGAAATTTTCGTTGACTTTGCCTATTTGCCTCTGCGCGAAGCCGATGGGCAGACATCGGGAATCTTTGTGCACGGCGTCGACCGAACGGCTGAGATCAGGGCGACCCACGCACTGGCGCTGCGCGAGCGGGAGCTGCAAAGCGTAACAGATAGCACGCCTGACGGGCTAGCACGTTTCACTCGCGAATTCCGCCTTGATTTTGTCAATCCGGCAACTGAGCGCATGATCGGAAGGCCAGCGGCAGAGCTTATCGGCAAAAGCTATCGCCAGTTGGGCATGTCTCAACCGCTGTGTGACCAATGGGAAGCAGCGATCGACTACGTGTTTACTCACCAGACAATCCGTTCGCTGACGTTCGCACTGGAGACACCGAAGCTGGGTGTGCGCGATTTTGCATCCCGAGTCGTGCCTGAGTTCAACGAGGACGGAGTCATATCGTGCGTGTTAGGCGTGACGCACGATATCACCGAGGCGAAGGGTGCGCAGGACCGTTTGCGGCAGAGCGAGGCGCGCTTCGAAGTAGCCCTCGCGAGCACCCAAATCATGGTGTATACCGCGGACCACGACCTGCGATATACATGGGTCCAGAACCCGCATCCAAATTTTGACCCTGCACAAATTCTCGGCCGCCGCGACGATGAGTTGTTCTCGCCGGAGGCGGCCGGGCCGCTCATGCGGCTGAAACAGGACGTGCTTGAAAGCGGGGTAGGGCGGCGGAGCGAGTTTGCCGTCGACATTGGCGGTGCCCTCCACCACTACGACCTGACCGTCGTACCGCTGCACGGAGCTGACGGAGGCGTCGAAGGGGTGACGGTGGCGGCGATGGACATCACCGCCCGGAAACAGGTCGAGGATGTGCTTCGACATGCAGACCGCCGCAAAGACGAGTTTTTGGCAACGTTGGCGCATGAGCTGCGAAACCCGCTCGCGCCGATTCGAACCGGTTTGGAGCTGCTCAAGTTGTCGCCACAGTCCGACATCGGCGCCCGTATTCTTCCGATGATGGGTCGCCAGCTCGAACAGATGGTGCGTCTGATCGATGATCTGATGGATATCTCTCGCGTCACCAGCGGAAAGTTCGTGCTCAGGGCTGAGCGCGTCACCTTTCAGGAGGTCGCTGCAGTCGCGCTGGAAGCGTCGTGTCCCATGATCAACGTTGCCGGTCACACGCTGACGACTGAGTGGCCTGATGAGCCCGTGTGGCTCGACGCCGATGCGACACGCCTTGCGCAGATCTTCAACAACCTGCTGAACAACTCGGCCAAGTACATGCGAGCGGGTGGTCAGATCAACTTCGCCGCGCGCCGAGTCGGCGAGAAGCTCGTGATCACCGTGCGAGACACCGGCATGGGCATTCCGCCGGAATTGCTTGGCACCGTATTCGACATGTTCACACAGATCAACCGCACCCTTGACCGTGCTCAGGGTGGCTTGGGCATTGGCCTGTCCCTGGTTAAAACGCTCGTTGAAAAGCACGGTGGCATGGTTGAGGTCACCAGCAGCGGCATCGACCAAGGGTGCACATTCACAGTGACGTTGCCGACGGCACCCGCAGTTGTGCCCGACGCGCTGCGATTTGAACCGCCACCAACCGATGCCGCTGTAGTGCCGCCAGCCGGGCAGCGGATCTTGGTGGTCGATGACAACGTCGATGCCGCCGAAACCATGATGATGCTGCTCACATCGGCAGGGCACACGGTGCGCGCGGTGTTTGGTGCCCAGGAAGCGCTGGACTTGGCGCCTGTTTTTCGGCCCGATGTCGTCTTTCTCGACATTGGGCTGCCTGGCATGAACGGCTACGACGTGGCGCGTCGACTGCGGTCTGATTCGGCCACCGCATCCGCCAAACTCATCGCACTTACCGGCTGGGGCGCACAGGCAGACATCGAAAAATCGAGAGAGGCGGGGTTTCATGCGCACCTCACCAAGCCGATAAATCCGGACGCAATCGACGCCTTGCTTGCAACCGGCGTGAGATAGTTGCAGTTTGAGACATTGTTGAGCTTGCTTGACACGTCTACCAAGAAACTCTACCGTGGCGGTGGGTGAACGGCCGCGGAGTCTTGGCCAATACGGTGTCGGTGATTTCGCCTAATCCTCATTCTACGACAGGGAGTTGCCGTGAGTACTTGGAGAAATCGATTCAGTGGCCTGATGCTGGTCGCCCTGTCGCCACTGGTGGCGCAGGCGCAGCTGTTTGTCGGCACGGGCGTAGTGCAGAGCGTGGGTCGTGATCAGCGTTGGGATGTGTCGACGAATGCAGGTGTGACATGGACGCAGGCCTTCATTGTCACGCCCGTGCCGGGTGTGTGGACGTCTGGCGCACCAGGTGGCGTTTGGATCGGCGCGACTACCTCCGGATCGAACGGTGGCGGTTCCTACAGTGTTCGCCAGCAGTTCACGCTCGGCGCTGGCGACGCGCTCTCCTTCAACTTCCGCTGCGCGTGGGACAACAACACAGCGCAGGTGTTCATCAATGGCGCGCAGTTTGGATCGAATGCGTGTGGAACGAGCATTTTCAGCTATGGCAGTAACCAGTCGGTGACGCAGGCAAACTTTCAGACTGGGTTGAACGACTTCCAGGTGCGTTGGACCGGTGACAACACGACCGATGGTTTGGCCCTCGAGGCCACGAATCTCCGCTATGTAGCTGGGACTGTGGTGCCGGAACCGGCGTCGTTCGTACTGCTCGCGACCGGCTTGTTCGTCATCGGTGGACTCCGTGCACGGCGACGCAAGTAGTCCACGGCGCTAGTCGCTCCGTGGTTTCGCCAACGAAAAACGCGCCACGCTGGAGACAGCGTGGCGCGTTTTTCGTTGGTAGTACAATTTCGCGCCAAAGTATCTGCCCCGCCTAGATAAAGCTTATCTCTGTGCGAGAGCAGGATTTCTTGCTGCACAGCTACAGGCCTATTGGCGAGATCAAGCAACGCTCAGTTAGCTGTCCGTCGGGCCCGCGATGCGTTCCGTTGTGTCGAGCGACAATGTCCGGGTGCGTTGGACGATCTTGAGCATGCCGGGCGAGAGGCTGGCGCCCTATCCCGCGGTGATGAGCACGAGCACGGCTTGCGGATGCAACCCTGGCCGTCCTCACTTTGTCCGCACGAGCAGCGCGCCCCCAAACACGAGCACGAGGCCCGCAAGTCGGCCGACACTCGCGGGATGTTTGGGCGCGCCGAACGCGCCGACGTGATCGAGTACGACCGCGGTAACGAGTTGGCTTGCGACGGCGAGCGTCAGCATCGTCGCCACACCGATCCGCGGCGCGGCATATGCGGCGGCGGAGACGAACATCGCGCCGCACAGGCCACCGGCCCACGCCCACCAGGGCAACGCACGCACGGCCGCACTGTCGGGCGATACCCGCTGGCTAACCGCGACGAGGGCGAGCGCGCACGACCCGACCAGAAACGACAGTAGCGCCGCATTCACGGGCGAGCCCACGGCGCGACCAAGTGCGGCGTTGATAGGACCCTGCACGGCGATCAGCACGCCGGCGAGCAGGATCAGGAGCGCGGCAGGGGAGAAGAGGGGCATGGAACACTCTGCAGAAGTGGAACTCGGCACGCGGCGGTGTGGCGCGCTCAGGGACCGAACTGCGCATCCATCCAATCAATTCGACCGCGCAGCCAGCCATTGAGCGCAATGACTTCCCCTTCGTAGCTGCCGAACACCCCGCGATTGGGCCATACCCATGTGTTGAGGATTGGCCAGCGAATGAAATTCTCGATCTGCTCCAGTCGCATCTCGTCTCCGCGCGTGAAGACCGAGGTCGCGAGTGCGGTGATCGTACCGTTCTGCTTGAGCTCCTTCCACCGCGCCGTCACGCGCGACGCGAACGCCGGATCCTCAAACAGGCGTTTGAACCACGGTGCGTTGCGGATGTACAAACCCACGATCTGATCGCATTGCAAGTAGTTGACATTGCCCATGGCAATGTCGAAATCCCACACGGGCCCAAAGGTGAGTTTCCCGCCGCGGGGTTTGTAGAGGAAGGTGCTGAGTCGCAGGTTGCCGTCAACGTTCTTGAACAGCTCCTGCAGCAGATAGTAGTCCACCGCTGAGCTGACATCGAGGAACGCCGCGTAGCCAGCGTCAGCACTGCGGTACTGACTGCCAAAAATTGCGCTGTCCGTTTTCGCCACGTAGCGCGAAATGTAGGCGCGCTGTTTTTCCCACCCGGCTTCGTTGAGCGTCTCCGGATCGCTCGCGCAAAAAATCATCGCGGTCATCGTGGACTTGAAGCAATAGGCTTCGCTACTTCGTTCGTCGACTTCCAGCAGATAGCCACCGGACACATTCGCGTCACTGGTGTCGGTGATCTTGAGCGTCGGGATGTTGACCCGCTCCGGCGCGATGCGGACGTGCTCCACCAGTTCGTAGACGCCCTGGTAGGCACCATTGAGCTTGACATTGACCATTTGCGAACGCGGCGTCCAGGCGAAGCTCATGCGCCGACTGAGGCTAAACGCGAGTTCGTTGCGCAACAGCGTTTTGTCGGAGTAGTTGGCCAGCAGCACCCAATGCTTGTTGGCCGGCATACCCATGACCGCCGTGCTAATAGTCAGCTTGAGCTTGTAGGGCTTCTTGGGCATGGTCCACGTACTCGTGCCGCGCCCTTTGATCTCGAGTGTGCCCAAATTGATTGTATCGCCTTTGATGCCGACAATCGCAAATGCACCGGGCAC
Organism: Gemmatimonadaceae bacterium; assembly: GCA_043753735.1. Taxonomy (GTDB): domain Bacteria; phylum Gemmatimonadota; class Gemmatimonadetes; order Gemmatimonadales; family Gemmatimonadaceae; genus Gemmatimonas. Next base: position 2,053 of record JAYUWD010000063.1, on the reverse strand, counting down.
ATAGAGTTCGGTAGACGTGACCTGCACGCCACCGGTGGTCCTGATGTTGACGGTCGAGAGTTGCAGCGCGGGGGACAGTGGCGCGACGGGTCCCGGCGCTGGATCAACGACGACGGTTGGGGTGCCTTCGGCGCTGCAACCAAGCAGCGCGGACGCCACAATGCACAGTCCTGCCCTGAATGACTTCATCCGGCACAACTTACATCTTGGGCCGGAAGAGGGTGTTCAGCTCCGCCGGCGGCAGGGTCATCGATGTCAAGTACATTCAGCGTCGGCAGCGCCACGCGTCATCCAACTTCGGCGCACACTTGCTGCTCGTTCTCTCCATGACGACCACGATGACCGATACGACGCCTTCCACTTCGTACAACCGGCGCAATTTTCTCGCACAAGTTGGCGCGACTGCCGCGGTCGTCGCCGCCACGCCGTTGGTAGCGAGTGGTCTCACGACCGCGCTTTTTCCCGCACCAAACCAAGCCGACTCAGCTCCGAAGCCCAAAGCGCGACCCATCGGCATCGAGATGTATGCCGTGCGCACCGAGCAGGCGAAAGATTTGCCGAACACTCTTCGTATGCTCAAGCAGATTGGCTACGAGGCCGTCGAGTTTTATGCGCCGTATATGGGCTGGACGTTGCCGTACGCGAAGGGCGTGCGAACGATGCTCGACGACTTGGGGCTGCGCTGCTACTCGACACACAACGGCATCACGTCGCTCACGCCGGGCGATGCGATGACCAAGGCGATCGAGATCAATCAGATTTTGGGTGCGCGTTACATCGTGCTCGCGTCGCCACCGTTCGACCACGGCACAGCCGACGAGTGGAAAGCGCTGTGTGCGAAACTCGTTGCCGCATCGGACGTGCTGCGTCCGCATGGACTCTTCGCGGGGTTGCACAACCACGACGCCGAATGGGCGAAGCTCGCCGATGGTCAACGCGTGATGGAGCTGATTGCTGCACACACGCCCGCTGATTTCATGTTGCAACTGGACGTGGGAACCTGTGTGAAAGCGGGCGCCGATCCGGTAGCGTGGATCTGGGCCAACCCCGGACGCATTCGCAGCGCGCATCTCAAGGATTGGGCACCGGGCACTGCGGAGCAGGAGAAGTCGTATCGCGTGCTCTTTGGCGAGGGTGTCGCACCATGGAAGCAGATCGTGACTGCGCTGGAGTCGACAGGCGGCGTGGAGTTCTATCTCATGGAGCAGGAAGGGAGTCGCTTCAGTGAGTTTGAAACGGCGCAGCGTTGTTTAGCCAGTTGGAAGAAGTTGCGTCGTACTGTTTGAAACTCGTTCCCACTTTCATGACGAGGACGTTCTGCGATGGTTGATCTGCAGCCGACGCTCTGCGGGGCGTTGATCACAATGCGACCGGTGTGCGCTGACGATTTGGACGCGCTCTTTGCCGTTGCATCGGATCCTCTCATCTGGGCGCAGCATCCGGCATCCGATCGATACAAGGACGACGTGTTCCGCGAATTCTTTCGCGTCGCGCTGGAAACGCGTTCGGCCTTGGTCGCAATCGATCGCGCCGACGGCCGGATCATCGGGTCGTCGCGCTATGCGGACTACGACGCTGAGCGCCGCGACATCGAGATTGGCTGGAGCTTTCTGGCGCGTTCGCATTGGGGCGGACGTTACAATGGTGACATGAAGCGGTTGATGCTCGATCACGCATTTCAATTTGTCGATCGAGTGCGCTTCGTCATCGGGCCGCAGAATATCCGGTCGCAAGAGGCCGTCCAGCGGATCGGCGCGGTGCTGCTCGGCGCCGAACAAGTTCGCGGTCAGGACAGTGTGGTGTTCTTTATCGACCGGCCGCGACCGCAAGCAGAGTAAGTCCGAGGACCAACCAGCGCTACGCGAGCACCGGAAGATGCCGAATCTTTTCCTGCCACTCGCGAGGCCCGGTTTCGTGCACGTTGCTGCCGGCTGAATCCACCGCGACGGTCACTGGCATGTCGTGCACATCGAACTCGTAGATCGCTTCCATCCCCAGCTCTTCGAACGCGACCACGCGTGACGAACGAATCGCCTTGGACACGAGATACGCC
>JAYUWD010000062.1:0-7182 GCA_043753735.1 Gemmatimonadaceae bacterium | reverse complement strand
TTTCGCCGCAAATCGAGATCGCGGATCTTGGATACGGCCAGATCAACGCAGGCACCGACCGTGAGTCCGCGGTGTATCGCCAGCATACGAGCACGCTTGAACTCACCGACAATCTTACGTGGAGTGGCGGCAGGCACACCGTAACCATCGGGTCCCACAATGAGCTGTACAAAGTGCAATACACATTTCTGAACTCCTACAACGGGCGCTGGCAGTATCCAAATCTCGCCGCATTCCTGGCGGGGCAGCCGAACCGTATTCGCGCCACGTACAGCATGAACAACAACACGCTCAGCGCAGTCAGTGGCACGCCGGGGGCTGACTTTACCGTATTTACGCCTAGCGCATACGTACAAGATGAAATCGCGCTTGCATCAAACCTTCGACTCTCACTCGGCGTTCGCATCCAAGCGACCACCACTGACAAAGCGTCGCAAGCATCGACCTTCGCGAATTTCACGTCTGCCGACGGCGCGCAACCATTTGCGAAGTATGAGAACGACTACGATCGTTCGATTACCGTGGCGCCACGCATCGGCTTCACGTGGGATATCGAGCCGCAATCCGCGTTGGTCGTACGCGGCGGCGTTGGGGTATTTCAGGGACGCATGCCATTCGCGTGGTTCGCGTACCCGTTTTTGAACAACGGCATCCAGTTTGCCAATGTGGATTACAGACCTGCGTACAACACGACCTTGACCAGTGTGCCACTGATCATCGACCCGAATCAGCAGAGCACTATCAATTCACTGTACAGACAAGGAAATGTCTACGAAATCAACTTGATCGACAACAAATATGTGCAGCCGCAAATGGCGCGCGGGAATTTGGCCGTCGATCTGAAGTTGCCGGCGCGCACGCGGCTGACGTTGAAAGGATCGTACACGAAAGTGCTGAAGGATATTCTGTATACGAATCAAGATATCCCGACGTCGAGCGGCAATTTGGGCGGCGCGGATCCTCGGCCGATCTATCCAGCTTCGCGCCTGATCGCGCCAATCGGTGTGGTAAATCCGTACTCGGCCGTGTACGTGCTGAGTAACACCAATTAAGGCTTTCGCTACAACCTTACGGCGAGTTTGCGCAAAAACATTTGGTGACGGATTTGATCTCACAAGCGCCTACACGTTTGGACGATCCAAGGACATCGCCAACGGACAACGCAATTCATCGCAGTCGAATGTCGAATACAATCAGTTGTACGAAGCAAACAAGTATCCGCTTGTGTACTCGAATTTCGACATCCGGCACCGTGTCGTCGCGACTGCGAGCTGGAACCACGCGTGGAGCACTCGCACCGCCACGTCGGCGTCTATTGTCTACACCGGACAGTCCGGAAGTCCGTTCTCGTATGTCTATACCGGCGACGAGAACAACGATGGGTCGGCAAACAATGACCTGATTTACATTCCGCGCAATCAGAGCGAGATCAACCTTGTTCCGTCAAGTCGTCCGGCTGGACTAGTTGACATGCGTACACCGGCACAGATATGGACCGATCTTAACAGATTTATCAGCTCCGACTCGTACCTCAATTCGCATCGCGGCCAAGTTGCCGAACGAAACGGCGCGCGCACGCCGTGGAATCACCGCGCTGATCTCCGATTATCGCAGGACCTTCGCGTGGATCAAAGTGCGACACCACACAATTTGCAGTTGACGCTCGACGTCCTGAATGTCTCGAATTTGCTCCACAGTAGCTGGGGAAAGTTCTACTTTGTCCCGAACTTGAATAATCAAAACGTGTATCCCCTCGCGTATCGATCTGGGCGGGGCATTGGTAGCACACCAAACTTTAGCTTCGACCCTTCTGCTGGAACACCGTATCAGGTCGATGATCTGCAGTCACGCTGGCAACTGCAGGCCGGCCTTCGATACACGTTTTGATCATTCCATTCGGACATCAAACTTCATGGCCGTCACGGGCATGATGGTTTGCGCTAGCGCGATGATCGCACCCGTCAATACGACGTGCTCCGATTCAAACGCATTTCAATCACTGCCACGCAAATCACAATCGGTACAATTCGCATCGTCCAACGAGGCACCCGGAAAATCGACCTCACGCAACGATGCACCATGACCCATTGCGCCAGTGAGATTTGCTTCGCGCAGGTGGGTCTTTCGATACGTGTCCGCTCGTAAATCTGCGACAGACACTCCCACACACGACCAGTTCCCGCCGTTAACGCGAATCAGTTCGTATGTGCATCGATCAAAGATGCTGCCAACACACTTACACCCAGTAAACGTCGTGTCGAAAAGCGAACAGGCGGTGAATGTGCAATTGATAAACGCCGCGTTGGGAGTGGAATTTGAATCGGCGTCGGCCGAGTTTACGGCGTGATCGCCGACCGACGCTGGTCGGCGGGCGGTGGCGTAGTTCCCGTGCCTCCGCCCAACTGGCGCGCCTAGCGGGCGGTGAGGACGGCGGTCCCGCGTGGGGGCAATGCTGCCGGCGGGGACCGATTGGGGGATGCGTGCGTGCCGTGACGAAGCTGGATAAGAGCCGCAACTCAAGCCCGCCAAAAGCAACCGGTTGTACAACACAGCCATCGAAAACAACAACTGACTGACGCGGAAGAACGCTGATTCAAAAAGAATCACATGGACTTGAACGGAGAGTTGTAAGCGCTCCAATCAGTTCCGCGTGATTCTTTTGTTGGTGATCCGTGCGTATCCGCGTCGCCTGGATTTTCCGAGGCGTTGATACGCATCGTTGGACCGATCGCCTGAATGTTGTTCAGGAGAACTATCGGCGATTCGTTCACTGCGAGTTAGGCGGCCCGCAACGTTTTCGATTCGTCGAACAGTGACTCAGACTTTCGTGCCGCGATGTTGAAGATCAACACACCAAACAGCGCCTTGGAAATGATGTCGCAGATGGAGTAGCCAACCTGCACGGCTGCTGTAGCGCCTCCTCCGGTGAATCCGATCATCGGGAACAGAAACACAATTGGGTAGAAGCACCACGAGATGATCGTGACCCAACGCGCCGTACTGATTAAACCGCGCACAGACTCAGGTTGCGTCGCAATGGACCGCTTGAGCCCAGTCGACAGATCCAGCACGATTAGTGCGAATGGTATCATCGAAAAGCTCCACCAGAGCCACCGTGTTGCGGGCAAGCTTGCAATCTGTCCTGGATACCCAAGCACGATCATCAGCGCGGCAAGCAGGCCAAGCTTGGTGCTCTTTGCCACTGTTTCTTTTTGGCCCAGCTTCATAACGAGAATTAGTTCAATCAGCAGCAGTGGTACGGTCAACAACCAATCGACATAGCGATACGCGTCGTTGAAACGCTTTCCTGTCATGCTGACCACGCCGTCTGTCACGGTGTATGCAGCGTCCCAACTATTCAACATTCGAAAATAGTGATAACATGCCACGGCCGTGACGAGTCCGGTAAGCGCAAGCGCCGTCTTGTAGGGTCCGGCAACCTGCGACCGACTGAGGAAAAAGAAAATGGTCGCCGCGCCCATGACGGCGATGGTGAACGACAATGCGTTGTAGACAACGTCATACTGGTTGAGCGAAAGTTCCTGCATGGAAGACGCGCCTCAAGGTGGCTGAATGCGGGAAGAGTGTTCTTCTCCTCGGCTCTTGCCGATATAGGGTGAAGTGCGCCACATAAAATCGCGTTCCCGGGGGGAACGAGCGGAGCTTCGCATAAAAGCACGGGTGGTCCACCCCTTTCTCATCGACGCGGTAAGTGGAGCTAGGCCGCGCGAGGCCAATCCCCAAGGTGTCGGAGGTTGACAATTTTTATTAAATGCGCTGCCTTTGCGAGAAGTGCGTGCAATTGGTTGCGGGACGTCTCGCGATTTGGACCACGAGACGTGTCGCCGTGGCAGTTTTCAAATTCCGTATCCTTCACGCCCTGCAGCAACATGTTCATGCGGACAAGATTGTACGTGGTGATGTCTTCCACTTTTCGTAAATCTTTCCGATGCCGTGCGGACCCATGCGCTTGCGCACGGTGAGCAGCAGGGAGCCCAAACCACACGCGAAATCGAGTACGCTATCGAGGCGGCCTTTCTTACCGCTGGCGGGGTCTCGGCTGTCGCGTGATATTTTTCTTGTTGATTCGTGTATATCCGCGTCCGTCTGTTATCAGACTTGCGCCAACTCTTTACACCGCATCCGACAACGAACTAAACGTGAAGTCGCGCACCTTGATCGGTGGCATGTAAACCGCCCCGCCCGCGCCAAGATTCTCCGAGGCGTTAATACGGATGCTCGGCCCCAACGCCTGCAGGTTGTTCAGGAAAAATATCGGCGATTCGTTGAACCGAAAATTCTTGATTGGGCGGGATATCTTGCCGTTCTCGATCAGGAACGTGCCGTCGCGCGTGAGTCCGGTGTAGAGAATCGTGCGCGGATCGACCGGGCGGATGTACCAGAATCGCGTGACGAGAATACCGCGCTCGGTGCCCTTGATCATGTCGGCGATCGATGTTGTGCCGCCCATCATGCGCAACGCACGTCCAGCCCCGCGCCCACCACCACCCGCGCGCGTTGCTGCGACTTTCTGCTTGTCTGCCCAGTACCGATCGTAGTTCAGATTTTTCACGACACCGTTTTCGAGCCACACCACCTTCTCGAGTCCCATGCCGTCGCCGTCGAAACCGCCCGACGTGCTTGGCGAGTCATCTGGATCGGTGAGCAACGTCACGCGCTCGTCTACAACTTTGAGACCAAGCTTGTTGCCGCCGCCCTGCTTCGAAAAAAAAGAACGTCCTTCGTCCGCGGCGCGCGCCTGCATCGCACCCGCGATCATCTGTACCAGATTGCCGACGGCAGTCGGCTCGAGAATGGTGGTGTAGCGACCGGGCTCGATGGCGACCGGATTGCGCGAGTCTTTCGCCTTCTGCACTGCGGTCGCCGCAACCTGCGTCGGATCGAGATCGCTGAAACTCGTGCCGTCGCTGCATGCCCAACCAGAACCGGTGCCATCGGGCGAGCGCACGGTCGCGGTCATCGTCATCACGGCGCTCGAATCGTACGCAAACAACCCCTTCGAATTCGCAAGTGCACTTGCACCAGCACGACATTCAATGAAGCCAGTCGCGATAAGATCGTTTGCACGCGCGAGTTCAGTCACCTGCTTGGCCGCCAAGGCACGCTCGCCCGGCGTCGGCATGGAGAACGAACGCGGTTTGTCGGCCGGATACTGCTGCGCGCCAAGCTCCGGCATGCGCTCGGGGTTGGGCGGCACCAGCTTTGCGATTTCGTGCGCCTGCTTGGCTGCGGCCGCCAACGATGCTTCGTCGAGACGATTGGTGTTCACACTCGCTGACCGATTGCCCACGAATGCGGTGATCGTCACCGTCGTGTCCTGATTTTCACCAGACGTCGTGACCTGATTCAGCGCAAACCGTGTATCAGCGCGTGCACCACTGTTGATCGAGACGCGAGTTTCTTCAGCCGGCGAATTCTTGAGCGCCCGCGCAGCGATCTCCTGCGCTTCTGCGCGCGTGAGCACGCCGACGGGCGCGAACAGCGATTGAGGGGCGCTGTCGCCAATGAACTTGCTCACGCCTTCCTCCCGGTGTTGATGATGTTGGTTTGCGTGAACAGTGCAGGCGGACAGCCGTGACTCACCGAATTCGATTGACCAGGTTGACCCTTCGCGTCACCGAATGCGCCGCCGAGTATGTAGCTGCGCGGCCCGCCAATGACTTTCATCGAGCCCCAGAACTGCGGTGTGCGAAATTGATATGCGACATCCTTGAGCATGCCGACGATCTTGCCGCCCTTCACTTCGTAGAACACCTGTCCGGCAAACTGTCCGTTGTAACGTTGCTGATCGATGGAGAACGAACCATCGCCGATGATGGCGATGCCCTTGTCCATCTGTCCGATCATGTCTTCCCAGACGAAGTCGTTCTTGCCAGCCTGAATGGAAACGTTGGGCATACGTTGGAACTGCACATCTGCCCAACTCTGCGCGTAGCTGCAGCCGTAACTCTTTACCGGCTTGCCCGCCTTCTTGTAGTAATCCGTCAACATGGTGGCCTGCTCGCGTGTCGTTTGATAATCAACGAACACACCATTCTTGACGATGTCGAACCGTGTAGGCTTGACCGCCTCGTCGTCCCAGCCGATCGCACCAAGTGAGCCAGCCTGATCGCGATCGCCGACAACGTTCATGATGTCCGAGCCGAACTTGAGTTTGCCCAGGACCGACTCTGGCGGCGCCACAAAACTGGTGCCGGCGTAATTCGCTTCAAAGCCGAGCGCGCGATCAAGTTCAGTGGGGTGCGCGATCGTTTCGTGCACCGTGAGCCACAAATTCGATGGATGCAATAGCAAGTCGTAGCGCCCCGGCTCGACCGGTTTGGCGCTCAACTTCTGCACGGCCTGTTCAGCGTAACCCGGTGCACGCTCCACGAGCTTGGAGTCGATCACATGCTCGTAGCCCAATCCCATCGGCGGGATATCGTTGCTATCAACTGATTGGAAGTCGGAGAAGTCAGCCGACACTGCAGTCACCGACAATGTCGGCGAGGTGCGGTAGATCGTCTGCACGATGTACGAGTTGTCGCTCGTCATCAATGTCTTCTCTTCTTTCAGGAAAAACATCGATGAATTGACGGTGCGAATTCCCTTCACCTTGAGCGCCGCTTCGTTGGCAGCGAGCAACAGGGCGACTTTCTCGGGGATCGCCACCGTGAACGGATCGGTCTTGATCGGGCTGGTCCACACGCCAACCTGATTGCCGGGCGTCGGCGCAAGATTCACCGGACGGATCTGACTCGCGCGATTGGCTTTTGCCTGCGCGAGCGCCTTGCGTGCGACATCTGCGACGGAATCCTTGCTCAGCATGCTGGTCGCGGCAAAACCCCACGCGCCATCGACCAGCGTGCGCACGCCGAGTCCGAAGGTGTCGGTGTCGTTCACGCCTTGCACGATGCGATCGCGCGTGCTGACATTTTGTTGGCGACGCGCGGCAACACGGACGTCGGCGTAGGACGCGCCGCCACTCTTGGCGGTGTCGAGTGCAACTTGCATCAGCGCCTTGACGGCGGGATCATCAAAAGGCGTGGCAGCATCAAGCACGCCCAACGGCGAGACACGAGTGATGAGGCCGGGCGCGGCGGAGAGCGATTTCGTAGCGGCCATTGTTCCGGCCGCAACGGCGGCGCTGACCTTGAGAAAATCGCGGCGAGAACGTGTCAT
>JAYUWD010000061.1:0-21696 GCA_043753735.1 Gemmatimonadaceae bacterium | reverse complement strand
ATGATTTTGATGCCGCGTTACGCGTCGCGGAGGCGTCCGGTGCCACGATTCTTGTGACGGGGTCCTTCCATACAGTTGGCGATGCGATGGAGCGCTTGCAGGTCGATCCTCTCGCCCGGTAACTTTCGCCAATGCCACCAAAGCCATTACCGGGATTTCGAGACTTCTACCCGGAGCAGTTTGCAGAGCGAGCCCACATCTTTGAAACCTGGCGCCGCATCGTGCGGCGCTACGCATTTCAGGAGTACGATGGACCGCCGCTGGAACCCCTCGATCTGTACACACAAAAGAGCGGTGACGAAATCGTCACGCAGCTGTACAACTTCGTCGACAAGGGTGACCGTCCGGTGGCGATGCGCCCCGAGATGACGCCGACGTTTGCGCGCATGGTTGGCGCGCGTGCGCAAGCGCTGCGCAAGCCGGTACGCTGGTTTGCAATCCCGCAGCTGTTTCGCTACGAGCGGACACAGAAGGGTCGCCTGCGTGAACATTTCCAGCTGAACGTCGATATCGTTGGCGAAGCGGATGTGATGGCGGACGCGGAGTTGTTGTCGATCGCCGTCGACATCATGCGGGGCTTTGGATTGACCTCCGACGATGTACGCGCCCGCGTGTCCGATCGCCGCTTGTTGAACGGGCTGCTCGAACATCTCCAAGTCACCGAGTCCGCATGGACCGAGGTCTATGCCGTGCTCGACAAATTGGCGCGTCAGCCGCGCGAAGTTTCCGCAGAGAAGCTGGCTGCGGCGGGTATCTCATTGCCCACGGCAGACGTGATCCTTGGACTCGGCGCGCTCGACTTCGAGACGTTGCGGGCGACGTATGGCGAGGCGCCAACGGTGGCGCCGCATGTCGCGCGCTTTGGGGAGTACTTTGCCCACGCTGAGGCGCTGGGGAGTGCGTCGTGGATCGCGTTTGACCTCACGATCGTGCGCGGCCTCGCATACTACACCGGGATTGTGTTTGAACTGTTCGATGCGCGCGGTGATTTTCGCGCGATTTGCGGCGGCGGACGCTACGACAATCTTCTCGGCTCGCTGAGCGGTACGGATTTGCCCGCGCTGGGATTCGGAATGGGTGATGTTGTGTTGGGTGAGTTTCTGCGGGAACGTGGCCTGATGCCGACGTTCACATCGGGGCTCGATTATTGGGTGATGGCCGCAGACGCCGACGCGGCGGCCGTGTCGCGCGTGCTCGCGTTCGCGCACCAGCTGCGCGAAGCCGGCAAGTCGGTCGAGTATGCATTTCGTCCGATGTCATTCAAGAAGCAGCTTGAGGCAGCAGAGAAGGCAGGTGCATCTGAGGTGGTGGTGCTCAAGGCAGGCGCGACTGCGGGCGATGAGTCGATTGCACGAGTGATGGCGCTCTCCCCACGTAGTGAGCGTACGATGTCCGTATCCGCGTTTCTACAGGAACTACAGGCCAATGGCTGACGACAAGAAGCTCCCAACGCGCGCTGAAAATTTCAGCGACTGGTACAACGAACTGGTACTGCGCTCCGAACTTGCGGACTACTCGCCGGTGCGGGGTTGCATGGTGATCCGACCGCACGGCTACGGAGTTTGGGAGCGGATGCAGCGTGCGCTGGACGACATGTTCAAGGCAACCGGACATGTGAACGCGTACTTCCCGCTCTTCATTCCGGAAAGTTTTTTGTCGAAGGAGGCGGAGCACGTGGAGGGGTTTGCCCCCGAGTGCGCGGTGGTCACGATGGGCGGCGGCAAGGTGCTCGAGGAGCGGCTTGTGGTGCGACCGACGTCGGAGACGATCATCTACTCGATGTTTGCCAAGTGGGTGCAGAGCTATCGTGATTTGCCGTTGCTCTACAACCAGTGGGCCAACGTCGTGCGATGGGAAATGCGCACGCGCTTGTTTCTGCGTACGATGGAATTTCTGTGGCAGGAGGGACACACCGCCCACGCGACGCACGATGAAGCCGAGATTGAGACGCGCAAGATGCTCGGCGTGTACCGCACGTTCATGGAGGAATACATGGCGATGCCGGTGATCACAGGGCAGAAAACTGATTCCGAAAAGTTTGCCGGCGCGTTGCGGACGTATTCGTGTGAAGCGATGATGCAGGACAACAAGGCGCTGCAGGCAGGAACGTCGCACGACCTTGGTCAGAACTTCGCGAAGGCATTCGATCTCAAGTTTCAGAACGAACAGGGGACGGAATCGTTTGCGTGGAACACAAGCTGGGGTGTATCGACGCGAATGGTTGGTGGTCTGGTGATGACGCATGGCGATGATGCTGGGCTGCGTCTCACGCCGAAGCTCACACCGATTCAGATGGTGATTGTGCCGATCTGGAAGACGGACGAAGAGCGTGCGGCAGTGTTTGCCGAAGCGCATCGGATCAAGGAAGAATTGGGCAGCTTCAAGCGTCCCGATCATGAGCGACTTCGTGTGCACGTCGACGATCGGATCGGCGTGAAGCCGGGTGCCAAATATTATCACTGGGAGCTACGCGGCATTCCGCTCCGCATGGAGATCGGTCCGCGCGATCTGGCCTCAAGCTCCAGTATGCTGGTGCGTCGTGATACGCGCGAGAAGCGCTCCATCGCGATCGATGCGCTGCGCACGGAGTTGCCGCTGTTGCTCGATCAGATCCAGGCGGATATGCTGGCCGCAGCCCGCGCACGACTTGAAGCGAACACGATTCGTGAGCGCATCAGCTACGATCGCTTCAAGGAGATCATGGAAGGGGATGGTGCCTTCGTGTACGCCGGTTGGAATGGTGATCCGGCGGTGGAGCAGCGGGTGAAGGAGGAGACTAAGGCGACGATTCGCTGCATTCCCGACCCGGAATTCCGCTCGCCGGTTGCGCCGACAACATGCATGGTGACCGGCGAGCCGGCGAAGTACGAAGTCATATGGGCCCGGGCATACTGAGCATGGAAACGGTGCGAGCCGAAGCGTTTATCACCGTTGATGGGACAATGCATGCAGAAGGTGTCGCGCTTCGCGACATCGCTGCTGCGGTCGGCACGCCATGCTACGTATACAGCGCGAACACCATTCGAGCACGCTTTACGCAACTACAGCAGGCGTTCGCCGATGTACCGCATCGCATTCATTTTGCGATGAAAGCAAACTCCAACCTTGCCGTGTTGCGATTGCTGCGGGAGTTGGGTGCGGGTGTCGATATCGTGTCAGGTGGCGAGCTGTTTCGCGCGCGCGAAGTGGGCTTTGTTAGTACGGATGTTGTGTTCAGTGGAGTCGGGAAGACCGTGCGAGAAATCGAGCAGGCACTCGACGATCGCGTGCTGTTGATCAACATCGAATCGGAAGCGGAGTTGCAGGCGATCGAGCTGGTGGCGGCGCGCCGCAATGTCGTGGCATCGGTGGCGATTCGTGTGAACCCGGAAGTGACGGTCGATACCCCACACGAGTACATCAAGACTGGCGAGAAAGGCGGAAAGTTTGGCATTCCCCGAGATGATGTCGAACGTATTGCGGCACTGATTCTCGCGTTGCCGCACGTGAAGTTGAAAGGGTTGGGGATGCACCTCGGGTCGCAGATCAGCAATGCAGAGCCGATGCGCAAAGCGCTGCCACGTTTGCTGGCGGTCGTTGCAGCGGTGCGCGCGCAGGGACATGCGCTCGAGTATCTCGACGTCGGTGGGGGGCTCGCTGTACCGTATGAACCAAACGACGCTGAGGCGGATGTGGAGGACTATGCGCAGCTCGTGCGGGCCGCGGCGCGCGAGACGGGATTGCAGCTCATGCTGGAGCCCGGCCGATTTATCGTTGCTGACGCGGGAGTGCTGCTGACCGAAGTGCTGTACCGCAAACATTCCGCGGGCAAAGATTTTGTCATCACGGATGCGGGCATGAACGATCTGATTCGCCCCGCGTTGTACCACGCGTTCCATCAGATCGACGCGGTCGTTGCGACCAATGAGATGGTGGTCGCAGACATCGTCGGGCCGATCTGCGAGTCTGGCGACTTCTACGCGAAGGATCGCCTGGTGGCTGATGTGAAGGCGGGGCAATTGCTTGTTGTTCGAACTGCTGGTGCGTACGGCTACACGATGGCGTCCAATTACAACTCACGACCTCGCCCCGCCGAAGTGCTGGTAGACGGCGATCGCTTTGCGGTGATCACGGACCGCGAACGGTACGAAGACCTGGTGCGGCTTGAACGCGCGCATCTTCAATGGAGAACTGCCTGATGCGGATCGGTTTATTGTCGGACACGCACGACCGGGTACCGGCGATACGCGCATTGCTGGAGCAGATGCTCGCCGGCGGTGTGTCACTGGTGATGCATGCAGGTGACTATTGCTCGCCATTTTCGCTGCAACCGTTCCACGATCTCTCGGTGCCTGTGCTTGGCGTGTTCGGCCGCAATGACGGCGATCGCGATGCGCTGATCGCCAGCGCGAAGTCGGGGTTTGGTGCGGCGGAGTTGTACGAGTCGCCGCACAGCTTCGATCTCAATGGCAAGTCGGTGTTGCTCATTCACGATCTCGGCGATGTGCATCAGCGCTCCATCGATGGCCACGAGGTAATCGTGCATGGAATGACGCATATTCCGGAAATGAAGTCGCGTGGTGATTCGCTGCTGGTGAATCCCGGCGAAGGATGCGGGTGGCTGCACGGGGCACCGACTGGGGCCATCCTCGATCTCGAAACAAAGGCCATCGAGTTCCTCAAGCTTACCGGACCGGAGTGGAAGCATTGATGGGTAGTCGCATCCTGATCCTCGACTGTGGTTCGCAGTTCACGCAGCTGATTGCGCGTCGTGTTCGTGAAGCGCGCGTGTTTTCGGAGATTCATCCGCCGACGCGTTCGCTCGAATGGATTCGCCAGTGGAAGCCGGACGGAATCATCTTGTCGGGCGGCCCCAGTTCAGTGACCGACGCCGGCGCTCCGACGGTGCCGCGTGAGCTACTCGACATTGCGCCGACACTTGGCGTCTGCTACGGCATGCAGTTGATCGCGCACCTTGAAGGTGGAGCCGTCGTTGGGGGTGGACGCCGAGAGTACGGTCGTGCAGAAGTCGAGATCGGCGAAGGGGCTGGAATGTTCGCCGGCTTTGAGCGAGGCGAACGCACGACTGTCTGGATGAGTCATGGCGATCATGTCGAAATGGTTCCGCCCGGATACGTTGCAACCGCGACAACCGTCAGCGGCGGTCATGTAGTCGCAGCTTTTCGGCATGAAAGCAAACCGATTCACGCCGTGCAGTTTCACTCGGAGGTCGCGCATACGGTGCGTGGCGCGGAGATCGTCGAAAACTTTCTCTTCGGTATTTGTCATTGTACGCCGGATTGGACGCCGGGACACTTCATCGACCTCGAAGTTGCCAAAATCCGTCAACTCGTTGGCGACGCGCAAGTCATCTGCGGACTTTCCGGCGGCGTTGATTCGAGTGTGGCTGCAGCACTCGTGCACAAGGCAATCGGCGATCAGCTGACATGCATTTTTGTCGACACTGGTTTGCTGCGTCTGCACGAGCGCGAACAGGTGGAGCGGACGATGGGCATGCACCTGGGGATCAAGCTCATCACCGTGCGCGCAGAGGAGCGTTTTCTTGCGGCGCTTGCAACAGTTGGCGAACCTGAACGCAAGCGCAAGATCATCGGGGAGCAGTTCATTCGCGTCTTCGAAGAAGCCTCGGCTGAAGCGGGGAAGAACGCCGCGTTCCTCGTTCAGGGTACGCTCTATCCCGACGTGATTGAATCGGTGAGCGCGACGGGCGGACCCTCGGCCACGATCAAAACGCATCACAACGTTGGTGGCCTGCCCAAGGACATGAAGTTCGCGTTGATCGAACCGTTGCGTGAACTGTTCAAGGATGAAGTGCGCAACGTCGGTCGTGAGCTTGGCCTGCCCGAAGAAATGGTTGGGCGTCATCCGTTCCCCGGTCCCGGCCTGGCGATCCGTATACTCGGCGAAGTCACGCCTCACGCGCTCGATATACTGCGCCGTTCCGATGCGATTTATCTGGAAGAGATTCGCGCCGCTGAATTGTACAACGACATCTGGCAGGCATTCGCGGTGTTTCTGCCGGTGCGTTCGGTCGGGGTGATGGGTGACTCTCGCACCTATGAACATGTGATTGCACTTCGCGCCGTCACCAGCACTGATGGCATGACGGCAGACTGGTACTCGTTCCCACCTGATGTACTGGGACGCATTTCGAGCCGGATCATCAACGAAGTCGATGGCGTGAACCGCGTCGTGTACGATGTCAGCTCCAAACCCCCCGCCACCATCGAGTGGGAGTGAACCAGTACGGGGCACTTCCGCCGCAACCGGCCGCAATGCGGTCCCGGAGATATGAGATGCCCCGTTCTTCGTTGTGGCAATCATCGGCGTTGCTATCTGCTGCCTACTTGCTCGCTGCGGTCGCGGTGATGGCCCCGAGTTCCGATGCGGCTGCACAGCTTCCGCCGGTGGCGCCAAATCGCGCGGTGACGATTCAACGCGGCGCACCGCTTCCCACGCATGGCGTTCGCGCCAAGCGTCTGGTCATTCGTGGGGCGATCGTGATCGAGGGTAATGGCACGCCAGCTGAGGGCCCCAAGGACATTGTGATCGAGGGAAATCAGATCACCGAGATTGCGTCGATCGATCCCGTGGCCATGAAGGACGGTAGTGCACGTCGCCCGCGCGCTGGTGATGTTGAGATCGATGCGACGGGCAAGTATGTCATGCCGGGGCTCATCAACATTCACGGTCATGTTCAAGACGAACGCGCCGGTATCGCGCAGCCACTCGACTATCAGCTCAAGCTGTGGTTGGGAATGGGCATCACGACGGTGCGCGATGTGTCGAGTGAAACTCCTAAAACGTTGCAGTTGCGCGCGCGCTCACTCGCGGGGGAAGTCGCCGCGCCCAGATTATATGTATACGCGCGTTATGCATACATGCCCATCCCACGTACCGAGGCCGAGGCGCGCCAACGGGTACGCGACCTCAAGGCGATCGGGGTGGACGGACTCAAGCTCTTCGGCATGGACAAGGATCTGTACCTTCCGGTGCTCGACGAGGCCAAGAAGCTTGGGCTTCGCACTGCGCACCACATGGCCGTCGACGAAACGAATGCGTGGGACGCTGCGGCGGGCGGGCTCACGAGCATCGAGCATTGGTACGGCGTGCCGGACGCCGCGATTCTCGATGGTGTGCAGCATTTCCCGTCGGAATTCAACTACGCCGACGAGGGGATGCGTTTTCGCTGGGCGGGACGACTGTGGCGCGAAGCCGATCCGTCACGGTTGCAGGAAGTATTGCGCGCGATGGTCAAGGCGAATGTCGCATGGAACCCCACACTCGACATCTACGAAGCGAGCCGGGATTTGCAGCGCGCCGAAGCGCAGCCGTGGTTCAACGAGTATCTGCATCCGACACTCGAAAAGTATTTCCGTCCGGATCCATCAAATCACGGCTCGTACTTCGCCAACTGGAGCAGCACCGACGAAGCGTTCTGGAAAGAGAATTACCGCATCTGGTTTCAGGCTGTGCGGGATTTCGAAAAGCTTGGTGGAACGATCGGTGTTGGGGAAGATGCAGGCTTCATTTATCAGATTTATGGATTTGGATTGATTCGCGAACTCGAGCTGCATCAGGAAGCCGGTTTTCAACCGTTGAAAGTGTTGCAGCACGCGACCGCCAACAACGCGCAAATTCTGGGTGAAGGAGCACGTCTTGGCCGAGTGCGGCCTGGATTCCTTGCCGATCTGATCGTGTTGAATGGCAATCCGCTCGAAGATCTTAAGACTTTTTATCCAACGCGCGCAAATGCCGCCGCGGGTACAGGCGGCGGCGTCGCATGGACGATCAAGGACGGGATTCCCTACGACGCCCAGCGCATGATGAACGAAGTGCGTGAACTCGTGGCACGCGCCAAGGGGACCGCATCGCGTTGAAACGGGTTCTCGCGTGGGGGGGCGATCTGCGCGACATGGCCCGTTTCGCGGCCCCGATCGTTTTGGTGAACGTCGGCATTCAGGCAATGGGCGTGGTGGACGCGCTCATGGTCGGCCACCTCGGTGGCGCGGCGATCGCGTCGGTGGCGTTGGGGAATATGTACTTCTTCAACATCAGCATCTTCGGCATCGGGCTATTGCTTGCGCTCGACCCGGTTATCTCGCAGGCAATCGGCGCCGGTGATCATGAAGATGTTGCGCGCGGAGTGCAGCGCGGACTGCTGGTGGCATTGGCGCTGTCCGTTTTTGTTACGCTCGCGTTAATGCCCGGTGAGTGGCTGCTGCATGCACTGCGTCAACCGGTGGAGGTCACCAGTGACACCGCGATGTACACCCGGCGCCGTGCGATCGGCGTTGTGCCATTCTTCGTCTTCAGCGTACTCCGGCAGGCGTTGCAGGCGATGGGCAAGGTGAGACCAGTCCTGATCGCGGTGGTGGCCGCGAACATCATGAACGTGTGCGTCAACTGGCTTTTGATTTTCGGCAACCTTGGCGCGCCAAGACTGGGTGTCGTCGGCGCCGGGTATGCGACAGCGCTTTCCATGTGGGCGATGGCTGCAACGTTGCTCGTGATTGCGTGGCCGACATTGCAATCATCATTGCGGCCTTGGCGCCCGGACACGCTGCGCTGGCTTCCAATCGTTCGCACGCTTCGCATCGGTACACCCATCGGCGTACAGTTCTTCTTCGAGTCGTTCGCCTTCGGTTTGACGGCACTGCTGATGGGATGGATGGGTACCGCGTCGCTCGCCGGTCACGAAATCGCGCTCAACATGGCGGCACTGACGTTCATGGTGCCGCTGGGTATCGCCGGTGCAGCGAGTGTGGTCGTTGGGCGGGCGATCGGTCGCGGCGACATACCGGCGGCACGACGCGATGCAGTTGCCGCGATCATTTGCGGTACAGGGTTCATGTGTATCAGCGCCGTTGCGTTTCTCGCGGCGCCACAGTGGCTCGCCACGCGCTACACCACCGAAGCTGCCACCGTCGCAGTCGCAGTTTCGCTCATCCCGCTCGCCGGAATGTTTCAGGTGTTCGATGGATTGCAGGCGGTCACCGGTGGCGTGTTGCGCGGCACTGGTGACACGCGCATTCCGGCGGTGTTGCACATGGTTGCGTTCTGGGGGATTGGTGTCCCGCTCGGCGCCTACCTTGGCTTTCGCACCCCGCTGCGCGAGCGTGGCCTTTGGATCGGACTGGTGGCTGGACTTGCCGCTGCAGCACTTCTTCAGAGTGGTCGTGTCGTGCTGAGGCTGCGCGGCGACCTGCGCCGAGTGAGCGTCGAGCATTGAATGTTGTGGCGACTCGCCTCAGCTGACGATGCTGTCCGTCATTATGGTTTTCGTCGTCCCGCATTCCTCCGACCTCGCGTCCAGCGGCGATCATTTGCGCTCGCAGTTGATGGACTGAGTCGTGTACATAGCTCGCACCTTGCTCACATCGATGGCGTACCCGCTTGATATCGACGATTTGATTCGACGCAACGAATCGTCGATCGGTTGCTGTTTCGTGAAAGCTTGCGCACCACCACCACCGGCGCGCGCGGGAGCATTCAGGTAAACAGCGAGCGCGGAATCCGTAGCCGCGTCACGTTCACGCTTCCAGTTGCGGCCGCCAACACGCGGGTGCAAGACGTGAAACTGACGCGTCGTGAGTCAGACGCGCTTTTCCTCGAGCAACGCCATGAATTCTGCTGGTGTACTGGTTTCGAGGAGGCGCCCGGGCACGTCAGCTTCCTTGCTGAATTGGGCGATCTTTCCAAGTACGGGCAGGTATTGATTCGAGACTTCGAGCGGCGGCGCAACGATCAGAAAGAAGAAGTTGACCGGCTTGTCGTCGATGGCCTTGAAATCCACGCCATCGCGTTTGCGACCGAAGGCGACACGCAGTCGATTCACGACGAGCGAGCGGCAATGCGGAATGGCGATGCCACGCCCGATCCCGGTCGAACCGAGATTTTCACGCCGCTTGAGCATCTTGAACAGCATGCCTTCGGACTTGTCGTCGAGCTTGAGCAGCCCGATGAGTTCCTTGAGCACTTCGTCCTTGCTCGTGCCTTGAAGCTCGAGTTGGACGGCATCTTCAGAAAAGAATTCGCGCAGTTCCATAGACTCCGATGATAACCGATGAGACGCCGCTGTCAAAGCGCTGCGTTGCTTGGTTCGCTCGGGGCGGCTACCTTCCAAGTTCATGCCTACCAAGACGTTCCCGTTCGCAACTGCCCATTCGGTGCCGCTCTATCTCGCGCCGATGGCGGGGGTATCCGAGTCGCCCTTCCGGCGCTTGTGCCACCAGCACGGCGCGGATGTCGTGGTGACCGAATTCCTGTCCGCCGAAGGGATTCGAAGGGATAACCCCGCCACCATCGACAAGCTCCGCTTTTCGCCTGAGGAGCGCCCGATCGGGGTGCAGATTTTCGGTGCGGATCCGGCGGCCATGGCAGAAGCGGCCGCAGTGGTGACTGACCTGTTTCAGCCAGACTTCGTTGACATCAATTTCGGCTGCCCGGTCAAAAAGGTGGTGCGTCGGAACGGCGGGTCGGGGTGTCTGCGCGATCTGGATCTTGTGGAACAGATCATCCGCGCGGTCTCAAAGGCAACGCCCCTTCCGGTGACGTGCAAGATCCGGAGCGGTTGGAACGAAGAGATGCGCGACCCGGTCGGTATTGCGTTGCGCTGTCAGGACGCGGGCGCGCGCGTGCTGGCGCTTCATGCGCGCACGCGGACCCAGATGTACACGGGTAGCGCGAACTGGGACGAGATCGGCCGAGTCGCGGAAGCGTTGGAGATTCCGGTGCTCGGCAACGGCGACATCAAGACCGCGCATGATGCGGTGCGCATGTACGAGCAGACACACTGCGACGGCATCATGCTCGGCCGCGGGTCATATGGTCAGCCGTGGGTGTTCAATCAGACGCGCGCGTTGCTGAACGGCGAAGCCTTGCCACCGGCACCACCGGTCGCGGAAAAGTTCGCGGTTGCGCTCAATCATGCCCGCATGGTGCAGCAGTACGAAGTGGATGCGATCGGTGCCGCGCTCGAGTTTCGCAAACACCTCGGCTGGTATGTGAAGGGGCTTCCCAATTCCGCCGACCTCAGAAAGCAGTTGCATCAGGTGAAGGATTTCGCGGAGGTGGAAGGGATTTTTTCGCGATATCTGGACGGGTACGACGCCTTGGTCGCCCGCGGTGCGGTGGCGGACGATCCGGATGTGGCCACCTTGACGTGCGAGGCGGTGTAGGCTGCGCTTCGTGTTGCTGTTGCTGTTGCTGTTGCTGGAACCGCATGACAGCGTTTAGAGTATGAGTGTCAAGTTGTGGGTGTAATGCAGGTGTAGGAAACCTCTCGCGGGGTCTGGCGATGCAGCGAGGGGCGCGTAGGGGGTGACTGGCTTCGACGGGGTTGGTGAAGCTTTGGTTGCGTGCTCAGGTACTCGAGAACCTGGCTAAACACTCGGGAAAATCACAATCGCCAACAACAACCTGGCGCTCGCCGCGTAACTTTCGAGTTACGTAGGCGTCTGCCCGACAGGAAGCCCGCCCGGGGCGGCTTGACGGGTATCGAAAATCTGGGCTAGTCCTGCGGTGTGTCGGCCGCAGCGGGGCGAAAACTTAGTCGACTTGTTCGGCCGTGGGCTTCCTGTTGGCCAGCGGACGGAGACCTCAATCAATGGGATACGCACGTAGACGCTGAAGTCGATCTAGTTTCGGACAGGGGTTCGATTCCCCTCACCTCCACTAGCAGACAAAACGCCCCGCCGAGTGATCGGTGGGGCGTTTGCGTTTCGTGTATGCGCGGTTCGCAAGTTGTTATCGAATCGTGTTTGACGGCAGCTGCTTCAGAAGTCGTGATTTGAATCGATGATAGTCCACGGTGACTGTGTGGCGCGGCGTATCGAGTTGCGGATAGTCGGGATGAGCGAGTTCGTGGGCAATCGCACTCGCGAGATCGTGCGGCGGGTGCCACTCGCCCTTCAAGCGACGCGCGAGCACTTTCGCCTGCAGCTCCGCCAGCGGCCAGATGCATCCGACGGGTTGAAACAGGCCGATAAACGAAAGGGTAGGGAATCGTTCCGGAAACATGCGCAGATAGAGTGGCACTGCGCCGGTTGAAAAGTCGACTACTTTTTGGTCAAGAAAGGGATGCGCAATCCAGAAGCCGGTACAGGCAACGATGACGTCGTAGTCGGCGTGTGACCCGTCAGTGAAATGCACGGTGTTGCCATCGAAGCGCGCGATGTCCGGCTTGGGACCGACGTGACCATGCCGCAGCGCATACATCAGCTCCGAGTTCACGGTCGGATGTGTCGCACCGAAGCGATGATCGGGTTCTAACAGTCCGTGCTGCGTGTTGGAGCCCTGCATGACGCGCAACAGAACTTCGTTGATCCGCATGCGCAGCGTCCGTGGCAACCAATTGGAACCAGCGGCAATCGTGTCCGCTGGCTGGCCAAAGATGAACTTTGGCACGATCCAGTATCCGCGTCGCCAGGACAGGTCGGTACGTGCGGAAACACGCGCAGTCTCGACCGCAACGTCGCAGCCGGAGTTGCCGCCGCCAATGACGAGGACGCGCTGCCCAGCAAACGGTTGAGCGTTTTTGTAGTCGTGCGAGTGCAGCATGCGCCCGGAGAATGTGCCCGGATAGGTCGGCATGCGTGGTCGCCAGTGATGGCCATTGGCCACGACCAGCGCATCAAAGATCTGCTCGGATTCGACGCCATCGCGCGCGATGCGTACTGACCAGCGGTCACCATCGAGCGGCTTGGCACTCAGTACTTCGGTGCCAAACCTTATGAACTTCTCGACGTCGAAATTGGTTGCGTACGCCTGGAAATACGCGGCCAATTGCGAATGTGACGGGTAGTCCGGATACGCCGCCGGCATGGGGTAATCGTGGTACTGCGACAGCGTCTTTGAACTGATGATGTGTGTCGTTTCGAAGACGCTTGAGTGCGACGACTCCGGGCGATAGAGCCAGTTGCCGCCGACCGCGTCGTTGCGATCGTAGCAGACGATGTCGGTAAAGCCCACGTCAACCAGATTCTTGAGCGCCGTCACCCCGGATGGCCCGGCGCCGATCACCGCGATCCGACGGACGTCTCCACCGCTCGTACTCATCTGCCCGTGGTGTGCGCCATTACGCGCGCGTCATGGATCATCTTTCACCCGTCGGCGAGCGCGGCATGTGCTGCAGCCAGCCGCGCGATTGGTACGCGGTACGGCGAGCAGGAGACGTAGTCGAGACCGGCCTTGTGACAAAATGCGACCGACTGGGGCTCGCCACCGTGCTCTCCGCAAATGCCGACCTTGAGACCTGGACGCGTTTCGCGGCCGTCGCGCACAGCCCACTTGATCAACTTGCCCACACCCTTCACGTCGAGCACCTGAAACGGATCTTCGTGGAGCACTCCCTGCGCGAGATACTGCGGCAGGAAACGCCCCGCATCGTCGCGACTGAGTCCAAACGTGGTCTGCGTGAGATCGTTCGTACCGAACGAAAAGAAATCGGCCGCCGTCGCAATCTCATCCGCGGTGAGAGCGGCGCGTGGCAGCTCGATCATCGTGCCGATCATGTAGGGGATGTGCTCGCCCATCGCACCCATCACCTGTTCTGCTGCACTCTCGATGACGGCGCGTTGGTTGCGCAGTTCGGAGACGTCGGAAACCAGCGGGACCATGATCTCCGGCAACACTTCGATGCCGCGGCGTGACGCCTTCACCGCGGCTTCGAAGATTGCACGCGCCTGCATCTCGGTGATCTCGGGGTAGACGATCCCCAAGCGACAGCCGCGATGTCCCAGCATCGGATTCGTTTCACGAAGACTCTCGACGATGCGACCAAGCTCCACCCGACTGAGGCCAAGTGTCTTTGCCAGCATTGTCGACTCTTCACCACCGTGTGGCAAAAACTCGTGTAGTGGCGGATCGAGCAGCCGAATGGTGACAGGCAATCCGTCCATCGCTTCAAAGATCCCTTCGAAGTCGCCACGTTGCATCGGCAGCAACTTCTCGAGTGCGCGCTTTCGTCCGTGCAGATCGCGCGCGACGATCATTTCACGCATGGCAAGAATGCGCTCGCCTTCAAAAAACATGTGTTCTGTGCGACAGAGCCCGATTCCCTCTGCGCCGAAATTGCGCGCCACGCGCGCATCACGAGGCGTGTCGGCGTTGGCGCGAACACGCAATCGTCGATACGAATCGGACCAGCCCATCAACTTCGAAAACGCCTGATAGGTGGGCGCATCCTTCGCATTGAGCGCACCGGACGTCACGCGCATCACTTCACTCGGCACCATCGGCAGCTCACCGAGAAAGACGCGACCCGTCGAGCCATCGAGCGTGATCCAATCGCCCTCGTTGACGACCACCGTTCCAACCGTCATACGGCGATGCTCGTGCGAGATCTCCGCTTCTGTACAACCCACGACCGCACACTTGCCCATCCCACGCGCAACTACGGCCGCATGACTGGTCATGCCGCCACGCGCGGTGAGAATTGCACGCGCTGCCACCATGCCGTGAAAATCTTCTGGCGTCGTTTCGTCGCGAACGAGAATCACCAGCTCGCCTCTCGCGGCGCGTTGCTCCGCGGCATCCGGATCGAAAACGGCAATGCCACTCGCCGCGCCGGGGCTGGCCGGTAGGCCGGTCGCGATCGAATCGGCGCGCACGGTCGGGCTGATCACACGGTGCAGCAGTTGATCGAGTTGATTGGGCTGCAATCGCATCACCGCCTCGCGCTGTTCGATCAGCCCCTCGGTCACCATGTCCGTTGCAATACGCAGCGCAGCAGCGGTGGTGCGCTTGCCGGTTCGCGTCTGCAGCAGATACAACGTGCCGCGTTCGACGGTGAACTCGATGTCCTGCATGTCACGGAAATGCCGCTCCAGCCGATCCTGCGTCTCCAGCAACTGTGCGTGCGCGGCGGGGAGATACTGCGCCATCTCGTCGATGTGCAGCGGTGTGCGAATGCCTGCCACCACATCCTCACCCTGCGCGTTGACCAGGAACTCGCCATAGAACCGACGTTCACCGGTCGACGGATCGCGCGTGAAGGCAACGCCCGTCCCTGAATCATCGCCCATGTTTCCGAACACCATCGATACGATGTTCACTGCGGTGCCGAGTGTGTGCGAAATGCCATTCACACGTCGATAGTCGATTGCCTTTTTGAGCGTCCACGACCGCCACACCGCTTCGATGGCGCCCCACAGTTGCGTGCGCGGGTCCATCGGAAAATCGGCGCCAGTCACATGACGAATGAGCTGTTTGTACTCGCGAACCAGCGCGCGTAGCGCTTCCGCGGGCAACTCGGAGTCAGAGTTCACGCCATTGGTCAGTCGCTTGGCGCCCAGTAGCTGCTCGAACGAGTGCATCGGTACGTTGAGCACGACGTCCGCGTACATCTGCAGAAACCGACGATACGAATCGAAGGCGAAGCGCGGATTTCCGCTTGCTGTGGCGAGCCCTTCGACGGTGTCATCGTTGAGACCAAGATTGAGAATGGTCTCCATCATGCCGGGCATCGACACTGCGGCGCCGGAGCGCACCGACACAAGCAGCGGATTCTGAGCGTCGCCGAATCGTTTACCGCTGGCCGCTTCAAGGGCGAGGAGCGACTCGGCCACCTCGGCGCTCAATCCGTCTGGAATTTTATTGCGGTCGAGATACTCGACGCACATTGCGGTAGTGATCGTGAAACCAGGTGGAACGGGCACTCCGAGGTTGGTCATCTCGGCGAGGTTCGCGCCCTTTCCGCCCAGTTCAGCCTTCATGGTCCGCGTACCGTCAGCCGTACCGTTCCCAAAAAAGTACACGGAGCGCGTCACGAATGATCTCCTTGCATATTAGGCGACGCCGACGGGAACGCCCTGATCGCTTCCGGCGCGCAGGAGTTCGGGTTCGGCTGGAATTGAGGTCGGATAGCGACCCGAGAAGCAAGCATGACAGTACCCTTCCGGACCCTTCGGCATTGGGGAAAGCATGCCGTCCAGCGAGAGGTAGCCGAGCGAGTCGACGCCGAGATGACGAACCAGTTCGTCGTGGGTCATGGTGGCGGCAATCAACTCTTCGCGCCGCGGCGTGTCGATCCCGTAGTAGCATGGACTGATGATGGGGGCGCTGCTGACACGCATGTGCACTTCGCGCGCCCCTGCCGCGCGCACAATCGAAACCAGACCGCGCGTCGTCGTGCCGCGAACGATCGAGTCGTCGACCATCACGACACTTTTTCCGTCGAGCAGTTCGCGCACCGGATTGTACTTGACCTTCACCTTCGCATCACGACCGGCTTGTGTTGGCTGGATGAAAGTGCGGCCGATGTAGTGATTGCGGATGAGTGCGAGCTCGTACGGAATACCCGACTGGTCGGAGTAGCCAAGCGCCGCAGAGTTTGACGAGTCCGGTACGGCGAACACCATTTCGGCGCCCGGGGCAGGGCACTCGATGGCAAGCTGACGACCAAGTTCGCGTCGTGATTTGTCCACTGAGCCACCAAACACCTGGCTGTCCGGACGCGCGAAGTAGACATGCTCGAAAACGCAGCGGTGAATCGGCAACGCGGCGATACCTTGCACCGACCGCAAGCCGTGCGCGTCGACGGCGATGATCTCTCCCGGCGCAACTTCGCGTACGATCGTTGCACCGACGATATCGAGTGCGCACGTCTCCGATGCGAAGACGAACGCATCGCCCAGCTTGCCCATCACAAGCGGTCGCCAGCCATGTGGATCGCGCGCCACCAGCACCGTGTTGTCGATGACAATGAGCAGACAGTACGCGCCTTCCAGTCCAGCAAGCGCTTCGGCGACGCGCAGTTCGGGCGTGGCGCCGTGCGCGCGCGCAATGCGGTGCACGATGATTTCGGAATCCATTGTCGACGCGAAGATTGCACCTTCATCCTCGAGTTCACGTCGGAGTTCGACAGCGTTGGTGAGATTGCCGTTGTGCGCGAGCGCGATGTGTCCGCGACGCACCCGTGCCAGAATCGGCTGCGCATTTTCGATTGCCGACGCGCCGGCGGTGCTGTACCGCGTGTGCCCGACGCCGATCGCGCCACGCAACGTCTCCATCTCCTCGTCACCGAAACCTTCAGAAACAAGTCCCATCGCACGACTGACGCGCGCGCGCCCAGCGTGGTCCACTGCCACGATTCCGGCAGACTCCTGACCGCGATGTTGCAGAGAGTACAAGCCGAGCTGCGTCAACGCCGCCGCATCCTCGTGCCCGTATACGCCGAATATGCCACACATGGGAAACCCCAGTCAGTCGTTGGAAGGAGCGTGTGATGCGGTTACCGCGTGCTCCGCGGGTGTTTCGCCATCCATCGTCACACCGATCGAGTCGTGGAACGCGCGCGCCAGCCATTCGACAGGTACAGCAAAGGCGTCATCCGCAATCGTGAAGCGGGCACCCTCCGAAGCCAGAGTGACCGTGCCGATTACGCGAGCAGGAACACCATGCTTCGTGGCGATAGCAATCACATCGTCTGCGCGCTCGGTCGACACTACCACGCGTCCATGTGCTTCACCAAAGAGCAGCGCCCGGTGCGGCAGCTGCTCCCACGGTGACAGATCGACGTTGAACCCGAGCATTGCGTCGCGCTCCACCATCGCACACTCGGCGAGTGCTACCGCCAATCCGCCGTCGCTGCAATCGTGCGCCGAACGAACAGCGCCAGTTTTGATCGCATCGAGCAGTGCGTCGATCAGTTTCCGTTCTCCGGCCGGATCACACACCGGTGGTTCACCGATCGTGAGGCCGTGAATGGCGAGCAGATATTCACTGCCCCCAAGCTCCGACGTTGGCTCGCCGAGCAGAACGATTGTGTCACCCGCGCGCTGGAACGCCGACGGAGTGACGTGCGAAAGCGATTCAATGAGTCCCACCATGCCGATGGTTGGCGTCGGATGAATCGCACCCTGCGGATTTTCGTTGTACAACGAAACGTTACCGCCAGTGACCGGTGTGTCGAGAATTCGGCACGCTTCACCCATGCCCGCAATTGCCTCGCTCAGTTGGAAATACACTTCCGGCTTCTTCGGGTTGCCGAAATTGAGGTTATTCGTGATTGCCATCGGACGAGCGCCACTGCATGCCACATTTCGCGCTGCTTCGCAAACCGCGGCGCGACCACCGTTGCGCGGCGAAAGGGCGACGTGACGCCCGTTCCCATCGATGCACAGCGCGAGGGCCTTGTCGGTGCCGTGCAGCCGCACCACAGCCGAATCGCTGCCAGGTCCTCGCACGGTGCTCGTGCGCACCGTCGAATCGTACTGACGCCACACCCACGCTTTGCTGGCAATTGTTGGCGATGCAAGCAGTCGCTCGAGCGTCCACGAATGGTCTCGCTCTTCGGCAAGCGGTGTCACAGCCAACGCATCTCTACCCCGCGCCGCGCGCAACGCCACGCTTTCCTGGCCAACAATCGTGTACTGTGGGCATTCGGTAACCAGGCGTGAACCCGGAAACTCGGCAACCACCGTCGTGCCTTCGGTAACTCGATATACAGGCTCGGCGATGACCTCGCCGATCACCGCTGCTTCGAGGTCCCACTTGCCCAAAATCGCACGGACGGCCTCTTCCTGGCCGAGCTTCGCGACTACGAGCATGCGCTCCTGCGACTCGGACAGCAGAATTTCGTACGGCGTCATGCCAGTTTCACGCACCGGAACCTTCGTCACATCGATCGTCACGCCGACATCACCTCGCTCGGCCATCTCGGCGGACGACGACGTGAGACCCGCAGCACCCATGTCCTGAATGGCGACGATGGTGCCGCTGCGAATGAGTTCGAGCGATGCTTCGAGCAACAACTTTTCAGTGAAGGGATCGCCAACCTGCACCATCGGGCGCTTGGCTTCACTCTCGGCCGACAGATCCTCACTGGCAAACGATGCGCCGTGAATTCCGTCGCGACCAGTGCGGGCACCAACGGCCATGATCGGATTGCCGACGCCGGATGCGACAGCGCGAATGAGTTCGTCTTCGCGCATCAAGCCGACGCACATCGCGTTGACCAGCGGATTGCCTTCGTACGATGGATCGAAGACCACCTCGCCACCGACTGTCGGAACGCCCATGCAATTACCGTAGTCGCCGATGCCGCGAACCACGCCCGCGAACAACCAGCGCACCCGACTGCTGCTGAGCGGACCGAAGCGCAATGAATTCAACAGCGCGATCGGACGCGCGCCCATCGTGAACACATCACGAAGAATTCCACCCACGCCGGTCGCCGCACCCTGATACGGCTCCACGGCAGACGGGTGGTTGTGCGATTCGATCTTGAACGCGACAGCAAGTCCATCGCCGACTGAAATAACGCCGGCGTTCTCACCAGGACCTTGCAACACCCACGGCGCCGTGGTCGGCAATGTCTTGAGCAACGGGCGCGAATGCTTGTACGAGCAGTGCTCGCTCCAGAGCGCACTGACAACGCCAAGCTCGGTAAAGGTGGGTGTGCGGCCGAGCATGTTCACAAGCCGTTCGTACTCAAGCTCGGTGATACCGTGTTCGGCGACAAGTGCGGGTGTGATTGCTGGGTCGCCGGCGCGCGGCAGGACTGTGCTCATGCGGACACCTTTGTGAGCAAAGAGTCGAGCAGGGAGCCAAACAGTGCGACGCCACCAGTAGAGCCAAGAATAGATTCCATCGCACGTTCAGGGTGCGGCATCATGCCAAGCACGTTGCCCCGAGCGTTGATGATGGCGGCGATGTTGCGGAGCGAACCATTGGGGTTGGAACTCGGCGTCGCTGCACCGGCAGCATTCACGTACCGGAAAACAACCTGTCCTTCGCCCTCGATGCGTTCGAGCACGTCGGCATCAGCCGTAAAACGACCATCGCCATGTGCAATCGGCACCGTGATCACTTCGCCGATGTGGTAACGAGATGTGAACGACGTTGCGATGCTTTCGACACGCAGGTGCACCGGCGCGCTCACAAAGCGCAAACTCGCGTTGCGCAACAGCGCACCAGGCAGCAGTCCCGCTTCACAGGCGATCTGGAAACCGTTGCAGATCGCAAGCACGGGTCCACCGCGCTTGGCAAACGCAACGACTTCCTGCATGATCGGACTGAAACGAGCAATCGCGCCGGGGCGGAGATAGTCGCCATAGCTGAAACCGCCGGGGAGGATTACAACGTCGACATTCTGAAGGTCGTGATCCTTGTGCCAGCAGTACACAGCTTCTTGTCCGAGAATGCCGGCGATGGCATTGAACGCATCCTCGTCGCAGTTGGAGCCGGGAAAGCGGATGACGCCGGCCTTCACGCCTGCTCCACCGCAGCGATTTCGTAGTCTTCGGTTACGGGATTAGCGAGCAACTTCTCACACATCGCGCGCGCCCCTTCGCGAGCTGCAGTCTCGCTTGCCGCTTCCGTGTCGACCACGAGGAAACGTCCCACGCGCACATCGCTCACTTGTGCGAAGCCGAGCGAGTGCAGCGCATCCGAGACGGCTTTACCTTGGGGATCGAGAATGCCGCGACGCGGTACGATGTGAACGGAGAGGCGATAGCGGGTCATGCCAAGGGATCCTCGCGACCAGATCGGCCGGGATTGTTGCGGGATTGGCGACGGCGACGACGCCGCTGCCGTTGATTTTCTGCTTCGTCTTCCGGAGACAGCGAACTGTTGGCGTCCTGATCCGAAAGCTCGTTGTCACGCGCGGTCGGCAGACGCTCGAGTAGCCCTAGAAAAACCGTGCGTCCGATGCCGTATAGCACGTAGGCCATGCCGGCTGGAAAGAAAAACTGCTTCGGTAGAAAGATCACCCCAACCAGCGTGCCGACGACAAGCAAAAACCCCAGAATTCCCTTCAACGATCGGAATCCGACCGTGGGCACCTTGGCGTACTGCACATTGCTGATCATCAGCATGCCGAGTCCGAGCATCACCCAGCGCAGCATCTGATGCCATGGCAAGTCGCCAATGATCGTCTGCTGATATAACGATGTCTGACTGAACCAGTAGTATGTCGCCAACGTGCCACCCGCCGCCGGACTTGGCAGCCCAGTGAAGTGCTTTACGTTCGTGCCCGACTGCTCGACATTGAAGCGCGCGAGCCGCATGACGGCGCATGCTGTGAAGAAGAAGCAAAAGATCCAGTCCCACCCCGTCTTGTTGAGCACGACGAAGTACATGATCAGCGCCGGGGCGGTGCCGAACGAGATCGCGTCGACAAGAGAGTCGAGCTCTGAACCG
Source organism: Gemmatimonadaceae bacterium (assembly GCA_043753735.1). Classification (GTDB taxonomy): domain Bacteria; phylum Gemmatimonadota; class Gemmatimonadetes; order Gemmatimonadales; family Gemmatimonadaceae; genus Gemmatimonas. The sequence goes on along the minus strand of JAYUWD010000061.1, from coordinate 549 downwards.
AACTTGCTCCCTGTTTTTGTCGCGCGTGCAATGCGACCATCGAGCATGTCGGCGATTGCACCGAAGACGATGTAGCGCGCAGCGGCATCGAACTCGCCGCGGGAAGCTGCGACGATTCCGAAAATGCCGAAAAACAGATTGGCAAGTGTGAATCCGTTCGGCAGCGCGACCGCGGCCTTCGGCCGGAGTCGTCGCGAACGCTCCGGCAGTTCGCTCATCACGCCTTCGGCAAATCAGCGAGGACAGTCACGCCAGCAGTCATCCGCTGTCCAAGCTTCACGCGCAGTGCTGAGGAGGGCGGGAGAAACACGTCAACGCGCGACCCGAAGCGAATGAGCCCCATGCGCGCACCTTGCACGGCTTTGTCTCCAGTTGCCGAGTCGGTGATGATACGTCGTGCGATCAGTCCCGCGATCTGACGCACAAGAATACGATGCGACCCACTCACGAGACCGACCGATGCTTGTTCGTTCTCCGCGCTGGACGCTTCACTACCGGCGTTCAGGAATTTGCCTGCCTTGTGGACGACGAACTGGACAACCCCGTCGA
>JAYUWD010000060.1:0-2324 GCA_043753735.1 Gemmatimonadaceae bacterium | reverse complement strand
CGTCGTCGAGTCGCGAGGCCTTGTCCAACACGGCTGGCGGAATGCCGATCTTGCCGATGTCGTGCATAATGCCGCCACGGTGCAACGTCGAAAGCTGGGCGGGTGAGAGCTCGAGTTGTCGCCCGAGCGCGAGCGCCAGCTTTGTCACGCGCTCGCTGTGACCGGCCGTCCAGGGTGAGTTCGCATCGATCGCGCGCACAAACGCCAGCAGCGTGCCCGACGAGAGCTCTTCAAGCCGATTGAGCAGGCGCACATTCGCGATACCTAGCGCCACGCGATCAGCCAGCCGTCGCGCCGCGCCCAGCTGTTCGTCTCGTCGTGAAGTCGCGCACGCACAATCGAGCGTGATCGCTCCGAGCAGTTCGTCGTCGTGCACCAGCGGCAGACAGACGCGGAGCTGCGTACCGTCTCCTGCGAGCCACGAGGACTCCGTGGGTAGAGCTTGGCTTTCGTCCGTTGTGACCGCGCCTGTGAACACGAGCTGTCGCGGGTTTGCGATCAGAAGGGTGTGATCCGCACTCGAGAGCATTCGCCATGACCACTGCACTTCCGTCGAAGCGGGGTCGAGCGACCACTGCGTCATGGACTGTCCGCCGCGCTCGTCGAGCACGGACATCGTGGCAACTGCGTCGGGAATGGTCTGGCCAAACCCTTCGAGCGCGGTTCTCGCGATCGACTCGACATCCCGATCGCGCAGCGTGGATTGGTCCACCTCATCCATCACGCGCAGCAGCGACACCTTGCTGCCGAGCGCCTGCGTCATGCTGTTGAAGGTCGTGCCGAGTTCGCCGTACTCGTCGCGCTACTGGATCGAGACGGTCGCGCCGAGATCACCCGCGCCGAATCGTCGCGTCGCATCGCGCAGCGCTTCCAACGGCGCCGTACTCCGCCGAATCTGCCCGTGAGCCAACGCAAATGCACCGACCATTGCAATTGCAATGAGCAGTGCCAGCGAGATCGTGACGCTGCGGGCTGGCGCGAGCGAAACGCTGAGCGCTTCGGCAGTCACCAGTCGCAACTCCGTACTGCCAAACTCGAATCGCAAGTAGACATCGCGATGCGCGACGAGCGCTTCCGCCGTGCGAGACGAGCATCGATGGGATGCGCATCGATGGCAATCGCAATCTCTCGTAGTCTTGCCTCGGTCGACGGTGAGACGAATTCGCTGCAATGCACGCGCTCCCAGCTGCGCACGGCAAAGATGCAGATGTTCGCTCGATCGAGATTCACCAGCTCATTGAGCACCGACCAGACCATCGCGGCCGGAATGCTGCGCTCCACCGCTCGTCCGCTGTCAAGGCGCCGCAGCATGCGGATCGAGCCCTTGGGCGGCGCTTTGCCGTTGCTCGGTGGAAACCGGAAGTAGACGTACGGGCGACCCCATGGGTCGAGAATACCGGCGCGGCCAATGCCGTCCAACGTCGCCGGAAGCGGATCCGCGGTGTTCAGCTCGGTCGACAGCGCGCGAAGGTCGCCGATCGCTCGGGCGATCTTTGCCTGGTTGAACTTCATCCATCTTCGGCATGCCGAGACCGACCAGCAGACCGATGATCGTCATGGCCGCCATAAGCTCGACGAGCGTAAACGCGCGTCGTCCGCCGGCGCGCCGAACGAGCGGGAATTCAGATCGTGGAGCGCGGCGGGCGACAAACGTCACCCAGGTGTGTTGCGGCGAAATCGCCATGCACACGAGGTTCGGCAGTTGCGGCTCGACCTTGAGCGATCCTCGAAAGAACCCTTATCCGTGGCGCGCGCTGCAGAAACGCGCTTCCACAAGGGGCGTGCCGATCTCCGAAGCGGGCGGATGACACACCACACGCCCCGCGCATCCGTCAGTTAACGCTGTCGCCCTGCCCGGCAGGAGCACGGCCGAGACTCATGATGGATCCCACCACCACGACCGTCGCCGCACCAATCACGTTGTACCAGAGAAACGCGACCGTCGGGGCGCTGTACGACACCGCGCCAACCGTGAGCATGCCGGCGATCAGTCCACCGAATGCACCGAGTGCTTTCGTGCGCGGAATCATCGCGAGCAAAAACACGCCGAGAATCGAGCCGTAAAAGAACGAACCGAAGCGATTCACGACTTCGATGAGCGAACCGAGCGATGCCGCCTTGGTCGCGACGAAGCAGGCGAAGAGCCCCCAGATCGCGGTCGCGAGCTTGGACGCCGTGAGAAAGTGCGCATCGCTCCCTTCAGGTTTGATCCACCGGCGGTAGAAGTCGATCACTGACACTGTCGACAGCGAATTCAACTCTGCGGCGACGCTCGACATTGCCGCGCCGATCACCGCCGCGAGAAACAGCCCCGCAAGACCAAG
>JAYUWD010000059.1:0-7206 GCA_043753735.1 Gemmatimonadaceae bacterium | reverse complement strand
TCGAGACCCAGTCCCCGCACACCATCGACGTTCGAACGGTTGGCTTTGTCGAAGCTCGCCTTGAAGATGATGCCACCTGGTACGTGCTCCGCGAGCCGCGCCAGCGCTTCACCCACGCGGAGATTCAACGCGTCGTCCTCGAGCTGACACGGACCCGCGATCAAGAACAGCTGGTCGGCAGGAAATCTCGATTCCGCTCGCTGCGCGTCGTGAGTCACGTCAGTGTGCGACCTGAGCTGCTTGCGGCGCCGAAGTCGCGGGATGCATACCGTTTGACGTTTCGCTTCCCGATCGGCCACGATTGTAGCGCACGGCAGCCGCGACGAATCCAGCGAACAGTGCGTGTGGACGCAACGGGCGGGACTGCAACTCCGGGTGAAACTGGCAGCCGATGAAGTACGGATGAGACGGTAGCTCGATCATCTCTACCAGTGAACCGTCGGGCGATAGCCCGCTCAACAGCATGCCATGCTCGACGAACGTTTCGCGATAGCGATTGGAAACTTCGTAGCGATGACGATGACGCTCGCTGACTTCTGGCTGTCCATAGATTTCGGCAGCCTTCGATCCGCGCTGCAGCCGGCACGGATACGCACCGAGACGCATTGTGCCACCCTTGTCGGTCACATCGCGCTGCGAGTCGAGGAGCGAAACGACCGGGTTTGAACATTCGGGCGCGAACTCGCTCGAATGGCTATCCGCCAGGCCGAGGACATGCCGAGCAAACTCGACGATGGCGATCTGCATGCCGAGGCAGATGCCGAAGAACGGGAGATTCGTTTCGCGTGCGGCGCGTATCGCTTCGACCATGCCGTCGATACCGCGCACCCCAAACCCACCCGGCACCAACAGTCCGTGATATTCCGCGAGAATCTCTCGGGCGCGTTCCGGGGAGGTGAATTTATCGCTCGATGTCCATGCGAGATCGACGCCGACATCGTTGGCGATGCCGCCATGAATCAACGCTTCCTGTACACTCTTGTAGCTGTCGACGTAGTCAGTGTACTTGCCGACCACGCAGATTTTTACCCGCTCGCGCGGGTGAATGATGCGCCGCACCATGGCGCGCCATGCACTGAGATCGGGCGTCGGCGCGCTCAGTCGGAAGCGTTCCATCACGCGGTCGGCAAAGCCTTGTGCCTCGAACGTGAGTGGGATTTCGTAGATCGTCGGAACGTCGGGGCTTTCGATGACCGCACCGAAGTCGACGTTGCAAAACAGTGCGATCTTGCGTTTCACGTCATCGGTCAGCGGACGTTCGCTGCGACAGATGAGGAAGTCGGGCTGGATACCGATCTCCATCAACTCGCGCACCGAATGCTGCGTGGGCTTGGTCTTCACTTCGCCAGCCGCCGCGATGTACGGCACCAACGTGAGGTGCACGAAGATCGCATTCTCCTTGCCCACTTCACGACGGAATTGTCGAATCGCCTCGAGAAACGGCAGCGATTCGATGTCACCGACCGTCCCGCCAATTTCAACGAGCACGACATCGTTTCCGGGCGCGACGCGCTTGATCGCCCCCTTGATCTCGTCGGTGATGTGCGGAATCACCTGCACGGTCGATCCGAGATACTCACCCCGACGTTCCTTTGTGATCACGTTCGAATAGACGCGACCCGTCGTGATATTGTTGGCCTGTGAAAGTGGGCGATCGAGAAATCGTTCGTAATGACCAAGGTCGAGGTCCGTCTCTGCACCGTCGTCGGTCACGAACACTTCGCCGTGCTGAAAGGGCGACATCGTGCCTGGATCGACGTTGAGATACGGATCGAGTTTCATCATCGTCACGCGGAATCCGCGATCGACGAGCAATCGACCGAGGGACGCGGCCGCGATGCCTTTGCCGAGCGACGAAACGACGCCACCGGTCACAAAGATGTACTTGGGTGTGCTGTTCGGCGTGCCGGCCTGACCGGACGCAGTCTGGTTGATCGTCATGAGGCGTCTCGCAGGCTGGTGGTGGAAATCGGGAATTGCTCGGTCATGGCGCTCTGTAAGATCCAATGCGCGTTTGCACGCGCGAGGTCGTCTTCGGTATCAATGCCACCTTCGGCTGCCTCGACTTCCGCCACACCAATCGGAATGCCGTGAGCGAGGGGGCGCAACTGCTCCAATCGTTCAATCAATTCGAGCGGATGTGGCGGTAACGAAACCCACTGCGCCAACGCGGCCGCTGCATATGCGTACACGCCAACGTGCTGCAGAGCAAAGGGCGCAAGTCGATCAACGTCAGCCGTTTCGCGCAAAAACGGAATTGGTGCCCGAGAAAAGTAGAGGGCGCGACCAGCGTCCGTACGCACGACTTTGACAACATCAGGAGCACTCAAGAGAGCCGCGTCGATGCGAACCGCCGCGGTACCGATTGGTGCCAGCCCATCCGTGACGATGCGGACCGCGCCAGTCAGAGCGCTCCGGGATACGAATGGCTCGTCTCCCTGCACGTTGAGAATAATCGTGAAGCCCGAAAACTCGGGACGACGCGCAACCTCAGCCACACGATCGGTGCCGCTGGGATGGTGGCTGGCCGTGAGCACAGCTGGTACCTCGTGGATGGCGCACGCTTCCATGACTTCGGCGTCATCGGTGGCCACCACACAACGGTCCGCGACATGCAGTGCAAGCACCCGTTCGTAAACCCGGACCACCAACGGCACGCCGCCCAAAAGGCGGAGCGGTTTGCGCGACAATCGCGTGGCGCCAAGTCGAGCCGGAATCACGGCTAAGACGGGCATCGGCGAGTCCCGAGAGGCAAGTTTGCAGCAAAATTCACGCCAGTTAAGATACGAAAGGGCCAGCGCGAAGGCAAACCGCCGGGCGGCAATTCACTTAATCAGCGGGCGATATGCCGAGTTTTTGGTGGTGGGTGGGTTTTAACGCATTGGTGCTCGCGCTTCTTGCGCTCGACCTTGGCGTTTTCAATCGTAAAGCGCACGCAGTATCGGTGAAGGAAGCGCTCGGATGGAGCGCCGTTTGGCTGTCGCTTGCGATTGCATTCGGCATGGGCGTTGGCGCCGTGATGGGCCGACAGGCCTCGCTCGAATTTTTTGCCGGTTATCTGGTCGAAGAAGCGCTGTCGGTCGACAACCTATTCGTCTTCATCCTGATTTTCAGCTACTTCAAGATTGCGCCCGCGCTCCAGCATCGCGTGCTTTTTTGGGGGATTCTCGGCGCGCTGGTGATGCGCGGTGCGATGATCGGCGCAGGCGCCATCCTGATTGAACGATTTCACGCGATCATCTATGTGTTCGGCGCGTTTCTCGTGTTCACCGGGATCCGCATGGCGTTCGGTGGCGACAGCGATATCGAGCCTGAATCGAATCCGGTCATTCGCGTTGTGCGACGATTCATACCGATCACCACAAAATTTCATGGCGAGCACTTCTTCGTTCGCGAATCGCTCACGCCAGGCGGAAAGGTCCGTCTGCTTGCCACACCACTGTTTGTGGTGCTTGCGCTTGTCGAAACGACGGACGTCGTGTTCGCGCTGGACTCAATTCCCGCCGTTTTCGGTGTGACGCGTAATCCCTTTCTCGTCTACACGTCCAACGTGTTCGCGATTTTGGGACTGCGTTCGCTTTACTTCGTACTTGCCGGTGTAATGGGCAAGTTCCATCTGCTCAAGTACGGGCTTTCGGTTGTGCTGGTGTTCGTCGGCGCAAAAATGCTGACCGAATCGTTCTGGCCGATTCCCATCGGCGTGGCACTTGGCGTAGTTGGCGGTGTGCTACTGACCAGTGTCCTGCTCTCGCTCGTGATCAAACCGAAGGCTGGGGAAGCTGTCGTGCCATCGTCAGAAAATTGACGAGCAGGTCGCGACCGCATTCGGTCAGAATGGATTCCGGATGGAATTGAACGCCCCAGACGGGGTACGAGCGATGCCGCAGTGCGTGAATTTCTGACGGATCGTCCTGTGCGACCGCGATGATTTCCAGTTCGTCGGGGAGCGAGGAATGTTCGACGATCAGCGAGTGGTAGCGCATGACGCCAAGCGGCGACGGCACACCAGCAAACAGACCGGTGCCGTCGTGCGTGACGTGCGAAAGCTTGCCATGCATGACGCGCGATGCGCGGATGACATTCCCGCCATACGCTTCGCCGATGGCCTGATGTCCGAGACATACGCCGAGTAGTGGAATCTCCGCGCCGTAGCGGCGGATCACGTCGACCGAGATGCCCGCTTCCGAAGGCGTGCATGGACCGGGTGAGACGACAATCGCTTCAGGCGCGAGCTCACCCACCTGCTGCACCGTCAGCGCGTCGTTGCGGTAGACGAGCATCTCCTCGCCCAGTTCGCCCAGGTACTGGACGAGGTTGTACGTGAAAGAGTCGTAGTTGTCGATGACGAGAATCATGGTGCGCTCTCAGAGCTCGCGCGGTCAGCTGCGCGGATGGAATTGACGGTGGACCGTTCGAAGATACTCACGATCCACGTGCGTGTAGATCTGGGTCGTCGCGATGTCGGCGTGTCCGAGCATTTCCTGCACGGCCCGAAGGTCGGCTCCGCCTTCGAGTAGATGCGTGGCGAACGAGTGCCGGAGCGTGTGCGGGGAAACGGGCTTTTCTATCCCCGCCATCGTGACGTATTTGCGGAGAATCTTCCACGCTCCCATGCGAGTGAGTGGATTGCCCTGCGCGTTGAGAAACAGAATTCCCTTCCCTTGTCCGCGCTCGAGCACCGGTCGCAGTTCGCGCAGATAGACTGCCACAGCGCCGATCGCGGAGCGGCCGATTGGCACGAGGCGCTCCTTGCTCCCCTTGCCGAAGACGCGCACCAGACTCTCTTCGAGGAGCAGATCCTTTACGGCAAGTCCGATCCACTCCGACACACGAAGCCCTGCGCCGTATGCGAGCTCCAGCATCGCGCGGTCGCGGAAGGCGAGTTTTTCGTCGAGTCCGGGTGCAGCGAGCAGTCGCGTGACTTCGTCGACGTTGAGCACTTCGGGGAGTGTCTTCCAGCGCTGTGGTGAGTCGAGCCTCTCCGTGGGATCGTGGGCGACAAGTCCTTCGCCAAGCATAATCCGAAACCAGGTCCGCAGCGCGGAGATGTTGCGACGGATCGACGAGCCGGCCAACCCCAGATCTTTCAGGTGGTAGATGAACTCGCGCAGAGCGCCGGGCGTGATAGACGCTGCAGTGTGGATACCCTGTGTGCGCAGGAAGGACACACAACGAATCACGTCTCGACGATACGCCTCGATCGTGCGTGGCGATGCGCCGTCTTCGAGTTGCAGAACGTCTTCGAACGCCCGAAGATGAAACGCCGTCTGCAGGATACGGTCGTCGGCATCTGACGTTGGCGCGGTCATCGTTCGCTGCGTGTGCGACGGCGGCGCACGAAGAAAATGCTCGCGACGACAATGACGATTCCCAGAGCGACAAGTCCGATGTTTCGCTGCTGCGCGGCGATACGCGCAAGCAAGACATCGGCATCGGCACCGGCGCGAAACGCCAGCCAGCACACGAGTCCATACCACATGCCGGACGCCAGTCCCATTGCAAGTACGGCGCTCACGGTGCCCACTCCCAACGCGCCCGCCATCGGCGGTACAACTGCACGGACAGCCGGAAGAAAGCGACTGACCACGACCGCGACGATCCCTTGTCGATTGAAGCGCTCGATGAACTTTTCGCTCGCATTGCCCGTGAACACCGAAGGCATTCGCTTCGCCAGCCAAGGCATGCCATGACGTTTGCCCAGTGCGAACATCAGCATCGCACCACCGATATTGCCGACCATCGTCGCACTCCACGCACCCAAAGCACTACCGTTGCCACGCGCCGCCACAAATGCACCGAGCGCGACCACGGTATCCGCCGGAAGCGGCGGGAAAACATTCTCGGCGAATGCAGCCAGCAGAATCGCGCCGTACAGCAGCGGTTCCGGCAGCGTGCCGAGCCAGTTCAGCAGATCATGCACAATGGCTCAGGCAGCATCGCGCACGACGCATGTCTACGCGCGCACCAAGGTGGCGACACACATGACGGCCAGCCCTTCTTCGCGTCCGATCCATCCCATTCCTTCGTTCGTCTTCCCCTTTATGCTCACTGCGTCGGTCGAGGACTGCAATGCAGCAGCCAGACGGTCACGAATCGCCACGCGATTGGGACCGATCTTGGGGCGTTGCGCGATCACCGTGATATCGACGTTGCCAATGCGCCATCCGGCCTGGTGTACCCGCGCCAGCGCCGCTTCGAGCATAACGACCGAATCCTTGCCTCTGTTTTCGGCGGCGGTATCTGGAAACATCTCGCCGATATCACCAAGCGCCACGGCGCCGAGAATCGCGTCAGTCACCGCATGGCAGATCGCGTCGCCATCGGAGTGGCCAGCGCAATGTACATCTGTTTCGATGTCGATCCCACCGAGTCGCATCGGACCACCTGCTGCGAAACGATGTGAATCGTAGCCGATTCCCGTGCGTGTCATCAAAGCGGTCGACGCTACCTTGTCGCCTGAATTCGAGGCTGCATGCGACACGGCATCCGACGCTGAGACTGACATCACGCCGCCGCAGTCGCGAGCGGTTCTGCGGCAGGCAGCAAGGTATAGTCCTGGCGACGCCGAGCGGGTGTGAATCCCGCATCGCGTATGAGTGAATCGAGTTCATCGACAGTGGTGCGATGCGTGGTATTGGCGGCAGAGACCACGTTTTCTTCGATCATCAACGATCCGAAGTCGTTGCAACCAAACTTGAGCGCCATCTGGCCGACTTTCATGCCCATCGTCACCCAGCTTGACTGCAGATTGGGCACGTTGTCGAGCACGATGCGCGCCAGTGCTACAGTGCGCAGATACGTCATCGCATCGGTCTTGGGCATGTGCGACATCGTTGGTGTGTTCTCCGGCTGCAACGGCCAGCAGATGAACGCGGTGAAGCCACCGGTGCGCGCCTGCACGTCGCGTACCCGCTGCAAATGCTCGATGCGTTCGGCCAGCGTCTCGCCGATGCCGTACATCATCGTCACCGATGTCTTCATCCCTTCGTTGTGCGCGATCTCCATGATCTCAAGCCAGCGATCGGCGCCCGCCTTTTTCGGTGCGGCAATGTCACGCACGCGTTGCACCAGGATTTCGCCCCCGCCACCGGGGATCGAATCAAGCCCGGCCTTTTGAAGCTCGCGAATCACGTCGCGTGCTTCCATGCGAAACCGTGTAGCAAAAAAATCCACTTCACTTGGGCTGAATCCGTGGATGTGAATGGG
>JAYUWD010000058.1:0-2337 GCA_043753735.1 Gemmatimonadaceae bacterium | reverse complement strand
GCTGAGGCTCCGTACACGGCTCGGTGAAGGGATATTTGGGTTGCAGGATGCCAAGTTGACCTAGCGGCAAGCGGCGGACCTCGCCACCATTCCACGTGGTTCGACACGGGGCTGGTCGCCTGCGACTCTCGCGACGCGGCCGTCCCGGCGGTTGGCGGTGTTTGCCGACTGATCGCAATGCCGACCCCCTGCCCAACGACATGTTCAAAAAGGTTCTCATCGCGAACCGCGGGGAGATCGCTCTCCGCGTCATCCGAGCGTGCCGTGAGCTCGATATCCAGACGGTCGCCGTGTACTCCGAGGCTGACCGCGAGTCGCTCCACGTGCGCTTTGCCGATGATGATGTGTGCATCGGTCCTCCACCCGGTCGCGACTCATATCTCAAGATTCCGCGCCTGATTGCCGCCGCCGAAATCACCGGGGCGGATGCGATCCATCCAGGGTACGGTTTTCTCGCCGAAAACGCCGAATTCGCCGAAACGTGCCGCGCATCAGGTATCACGTTCATCGGCCCGACACCCGATCAGATTCGCATCATGGGCGACAAGGCGTCCGCTCGACGCCAGATGCAGGCAGTCGGCGTGCCGATTGTGCCGGGCACACCGGGGCCGGTTGAGGACGTCGAAGAAGCGCTTGGTTTTGCCAAGGACATCGGCTTCCCGGTGATCATCAAGGCTTCAGCCGGCGGTGGCGGCAAAGGCATGCGCGTCGCGCGTGATGCCGACGACTTTGCGCGCTCGTTTCAGCTCGCGCGATCCGAAGCCCTCTCGGCGTTCGGCAATGGTGACGTGTACGTTGAGAAGTATCTGGAACGTCCGCGTCATGTCGAGTTTCAGATTCTGGGCGATCGCCATGGCAACGTGATCCACCTGGGCGAGCGCGACTGCTCCGTGCAGCGTCGCCATCAAAAGCTGATCGAAGAGGCGCCGTGTCCCGTGATGACGCCCGAACTGCGGCAGCGCATGGGTGATGCGGCGGTGCGTGGGGCGCAGTCGATCAACTACGTCGGCGCAGGCACGATTGAAATGCTGCTCGACGAAGATGGGTCGTTCTACTTCATGGAGATGAACACGCGCATTCAGGTCGAGCATCCGGTGACGGAAATGCTCACTGGTGTCGATCTGGTGAAGGAGCAGATTCGCGTTGCCGCCGGCTACGAATTGAAGGTGAAGTCGTTGCCGCCGTTCCGTGGTCACGTCATTGAATGTCGTGTCAACGCCGAAGATCCATCGCGCAATTTTCAGCCGTCCCCTGGGCGGATTGAAACGTTTCATCAGCCCGGTGGACCCGGTGTGCGCGTCGACACCCATTCATACGCGGGCTACACCGTCCCGCCATTCTACGACTCGTTGATCGCCAAGTTGATCGTGCAGGGTGCGGACCGCGAGGAAGCGCTCAAGCGCATGCAGATTGCGCTCGAGAGTTTTGTGATCGAAGGGGTGAAGACCACGATTCCGTTTCTCGCACGCGTCATGCAGCACCCAGGGTTTCAGGCGGGCAAGGTGCACACGAAGTTTCTCGATTTTGAGGGCGCCGAACTCCTCAAGGAACCTGTATAGTGCGCATCGATGTGCTACTCGGCGAGGCGCGCACTGCGCCCGCCGACGTGGCCGATCAGGTGGTAGTGGTGATCGATGTGTTGCGCGCCGCAACAACTGCAGCTACCGCATTCATCAACGGAGCACGCGTCGTCGTGCCGTTTGAAAGCGTCGATGACACCCGCCGTGCCTCCGTCGCGTATGGGCGGCACATGATAAACGCATGCGAAACAGGCAACGTACTGACCGCCGGCGAACGAGCCATGGTGCGAATTCCCGGATTCGATCTTGGCAATTCGCCGTTGGAGTACACGCGTGATGTGGTACAGGGACGGACAATCCTGTTCACGACGACCAACGGCACGGCAGCGCTCGTTGCAGCGCAGCGGGCGCGCACTATTTTTTTCGCTGCGTTCGTAAATGCCGTAACAACCGTGCGCGCGGTCGGCGACGCGATCGACGCGCAACGCGACCTTGTGGGCGTTACGATTGTGTGCGCCGGCACTGACGGCAGCGTCTCGCTCGAAGATGTGGTCTGCGCCGGTCGACTGGTGCGCATGCTCGTTGCCGCGAGGCCAAACATTCGCGTCACCGACAGCGCGCGCATTGCACTCCTCACCGAACAACCATACGTCGACGATTTGGCGTTGCTCGCCCGCGATGCGACGCACGCCCACGCGCTTGCGAGCGCAGGCTTTGGTGAGGATGTCGAATGTTGTCTTGCTGCGGACACCGTGCCCGTTGCGGTCCGCTTTTGCGACGGTGCGCTCACACGGGTCGATACGAGTGAGGTGCTGCA
>JAYUWD010000057.1:0-2345 GCA_043753735.1 Gemmatimonadaceae bacterium | reverse complement strand
GTACGAAACGCTCTGGGCCCATTCGCCGAACGAACAGCAGCGCGCCGCGCTCGAGAGCGCACTGACAACGCTCAGAAACTACAAGTTCTGATCCGAGCATACCTTTGTGCCATGCCTACACCGCGACGTCTGACCCCGACCGCGCTCGCCGTCGCTCTGATTGCCGTCGCTTGCACCAGCGATTCCCGCACGATTGCAAAACGGCCCAGCGCGCGCGATACGACAGGCATGGTGAACGTTGTTTCGCCGCCCGCAGCCACTCCGATGCGCGCGCCGGATGCGTTTCGGGTGAAGTTTGCCACGAGCAAAGGTGACGTGGTGATCGCGATCAAACGTGCGCTCGCTCCACGCGGCGCCGACCGTTTTCACGAATTGGTCTCCATCGGCTATTTCAGCGGCGTGCGCTTTTATCGCATGGTTCCGGGTTTCGTTGCCCAGTTCGGCATCAGCGGAAATCCGGCGGTGAATGCGTCATGGAACGAGGCCACGTTTCCCGATGAACCGATGCGCACCAGCAACACGCGGGGCACGGTGGCATTTGCAGCATCGGGGGCCAACTCGCGCGCGACGCAACTTTTTTTTAACACGGGCGACAACGCTAAAAAGCTGGACAGGCAGCGCATGTTCGCGCCCATCGGTCGCATCGTGGAGGGAATGGATATCGTGGAGCGCCTGAACAGCGAATACGGCGAACAGCCAAACCATGCGCGCATCGTTCGCGAGGGGAACACGTATTTGCAAAAGTGGTTTCCGGCGCTCGACTCCATCGTGTCAGCCACGATCGTACCCTAGCCGTGGGTCAACCAGCTACGGCTTCGCGATCACCTTGGGATTGCCGTCTGACACGTAGCGCGCCATCGGCCCGCCTTTGTCCATCGCATCGAGCGTCGGCACCAACTTCGTTCCGCCCTGCAACGGGACGCGCGGCAGTGCTTTCGGATTGAACTGCGGATCGTATGGACTGCGTGCGGGTCCGCCGGCGACCTCAAACACCGCCTCGTTTCTGTAGCTGGTCTCGCGCTTTCCCTTTTTGTCGTACCAACTCCCCGCGTACGCGAGCGCGCGGTTTTTTGGCCAGATGCCGTAGGGCAGCGCCATGCCGCGGATTTTGTAGCCCGGCACGGCCGAGTCGATAGCCAACGCGCCACGCGCCAACTGCTCCTGCACCACACCATCGCTGTACTTGTTGAGCATTGCATGCCAGAGCGTGTGATTGCACAGCTCAAAACCCTGCTCAACGAGATAGCGCAGCTTGGGGAACCGCCATGCGCTCAACTGACCGTCAATTCCTTTTTCGCCGAAAAAAGCGTGTCCGACCTGCGCGGCAGGAAGGGCGCAGAACAACCCTCTGGGCTTCCAGTCAGGGTGAGCCTTGATGAAATCCATCAAAATGCCAACCGCGCTCGTTGGATCGATGACCAGCTTGCCACCCCGATCCAGATACCGGAACTGACTCGGCGAGGCGTCATCAAATGTGAAGAGCACCGGCGACTTTCCCGCCGGGATATCGATTTTTTTGTCCAGCAGCTCGGCGAGTGAGATTGGGACGTAACCCCGGACGTACAACTCCTTCAGCTCGCCTCGAAACCGCTCGCGCGAGACCTTGTAGCTCCCGTCGGCGTCGACGACCTGATGCCATTCGATGATCGGGATGCGTCCCAACTCGTTCGGCGTTCGCGGCGCCTGTTTGCTGGCCAGCGAGCGGGCGCCTGGAAGCGGTCTGGCACCAGAAAGCGTTTTCGGCCGTAGGAGAGCGTGGGCGGGAAGCGAAATTATCGCGACCAGCGCCAGAGCGATTGCAACCCAAAGGCGTACAAGACGTGTCGAACCTGGCGCGAGCTGGGTGCGGAACTCGCGACTGCGAAACGCCGGTATACGAAGGGGATGAGCGTGCAGCACAGACGTGCGGACTGGCGACATTCGGTAGACCGGATCCTGGAGAAACAACGGTGAACTTACAAGCTAATGATCCGGCACCCGACCCCCGACAGCCGCCTGTGTCGGATGCGCCGCATGTGGCTGACAGTGGTGCGCCACATCACGGGCTTCCGGACACTGGTGCACAACAGAGGCCAACGGACGCGCTGAGTTCCCTTGGCTCTTCCCGCCGTTTTCCGAAACTGCGTTTCCCCACGTTCCGCATTCGCATGCCGGGAGTGTTGCGTGTCGGCCGCAAAACGCTAGTGCTTTCGACGCTCGCAGTCACTAGCGCGACGATCGCGGTTTTGGGCTCGTGGTGGTACAGCTGTGCCTTTGACGGTTGTCCCACCGTGGCGCAGCTGCGCGCCTGGCAGCCCACGGAAGGCGGCATGCTTCTCGATCGCACCGGTGCGATCATCGCGCCG